>DATNCK010000163.1:0-5000 GCA_035571575.1 Steroidobacteraceae bacterium
CAGCTGAAGCTGGGCTACAACCGCGTGCAGGGCTTCTTCATCGAGATTCCGCGTGCGCACGCCGAGAGGGTGCCGGTGGACTATCTGCGTCGCCAGACCGTGAAATCCGCCGAGCGCTTCATTACACCGGAATTGAAGCGCTTCGAAGATGAAGTGCTGGGCGCACGCGACAAGGCGCTGGCGCGCGAGAAGGATCTGTACGAGCAGTTGCTCGATGTATTGATCGTGGCGTTGCCAGCTCTGCAGGAAAGCGCCAATGCCATCGCCAGTCTGGATGCACTGGTGAGCCTGGCGGAACGCGCCGACACGCTGCAGTGGGTGGAACCCGAGCTGACAGATGCCCCGGTCTACCGCGTCGAATCCGGCCGTCATCCTGTGGTCGAGAGATTCAGCGGCACGCAGTTCGTGCCCAACGACCTGATCTTCGATGATGCGCGCCGCATGCTCATCGTCACCGGCCCGAACATGGGCGGCAAGTCCACGTACATGCGGCAGTCGGCGCTGATCGCCGTGCTGGCCCATATCGGCAGTTACGTGCCGGCGAAGAGAGCTGTCATCGGCCCCATCGACCGTGTGTTCACGCGCATTGGCGCGGCCGATGATCTGGCCGGCGGCCGTTCCACCTTCATGGTGGAGATGACCGAGACGGCCAACATCCTGCACAACGCCACGGCACAAAGCCTGGTGCTGATGGATGAGATCGGACGCGGCACCAGCACTTTCGATGGCCTGTCGCTGGCGTGGGCGGTGGCAAGGCATCTGGCGACGAAGACCGGCGCGTTCACGCTGTTCGCCACGCACTACTTCGAACTGACGGCGCTGGCTGCCGAATTGCCCGGCGTGGTGAACCTGCATCTGGATGCCACGGAGCACGGCGATGAGCTGGTTTTCCTGCATGCCGTGCGTGAAGGACCCGCCAGTCGCAGCTATGGCCTGGCGGTGGCGAAGCTGGCCGGTGTACCGCGCGAAGTGATCACCGCCGCGCGTGGCTATTTGATTGAGCTGGAAGCACAGCGTGATGCACGACCGGCTACAGCGACGGCACAGGGCGAGCTGTTCGCACGCCCCTCGGCCTTGCCGCCGGCTGAGCCACCGCAACCTCCGTCCGCCCTGGAATCGCAACTCGCCGCGCTGAAGCCCGACGAGATGACACCACGCGAGGCACTGCAGCGCCTGTATGAACTCCACAAGGCAGCGCTAGAATCCAGACGCTGAGGGAGGTCTCATGGCAAAACGCGTCTCGCTGCTCGTTGCCACGCGCAAGGGTGCATTCATCCTGAAATCGGATCCGGCGCGCCGCAGCTGGAAGATTTCCGCGCCCATCATGCTGGGACACATCGCGCATCACCTGGTGCAGGACCCGCGCGATCCGAAGCTGATCCTGTTTTCCGCGCGCACTGGCCATCTCGGTCCGACCATCTATCGCTCGCTGGACAAGGGTCGCAGCTGGAAGGAAGCCAGCAGCCCTCCCGCCTTTCCGAAGGCCGTGGCCGAAGGCGCGAAAAAGCACGTGCTCGATCACAGCTTCTGGCTGACGCCGGGACATGCCAGCGAACCTGGCGTCTGGTACGCGGGTTCCTCACCGCAGGGACTGTTCCGCAGCGAGGATGGCGGCAATACCTGGCAGCCGGTGAGCGGACTCAACGACCATCCCGAATACAGCCAGTGGATGGGCGCGCAGGAGAATGGCACGCCCGATGGACCGAAGCTGCACTCGGTCATCGTGGATCCGCGCGACAGGAATCACCTGTACGTCGCCATGTCGAGCGGCGGTGTGCACGAATCGCTGGATCGCGGCGTCACCTGGCGTCCGCTGGTGAAGGGAATGGCGGTAGTGGAAGGATTTCCGGTGGAGCAACTGTATGTGCACGATCCGCACTGCGTGCGGCTGTGCCCATCGAATCCCGACCGGCTGTACCAGCAGAATCATTGCGGCATCTATCGTCTCGACCGTCCGGGTGAAGAATGGACGCGCATCGGCAATCACATGCCGAAGAAGATCGGCGACGTGGGCTTTCCGATGGTGGTGCATCCACGCGATGACAAGGTGTGCTGGGTGTTTCCGATGGACGGTGGCACGGTGTGGCCGCGCACCGCCATCGATGGCAAACCGGCGGCCTATGCCACACGCGATGCCGGCAAGACCTGGCAGCGCCAGGACCAGGGGATGCCGAAGAAGGATGCGTGGTGGACGGTGAAGCGCCAGGCCATGTGCGGCGATGCGCGCGATCCGGTCGGGCTCTATGCCGGCACCACCAGTGGCGAGATCTGGTCCAGCCGCAATGAGGGCCGGAGCTGGCAATGCATCGCGCGGCATCTGCCTGAAATCTATGCGCTCGAGACGGCCGAGCTGTAAGGGATGCGCGTAACCATTCCCAGTCCGCTGCTTTCGTACACCAGTCGCCGCGAGGTGGTCGCCGAGGGCAGCTGTCTGGCCGCCGTGCTGCAGGATCTGGATCGGCAGTTTCCGGGCATCCGCTTCCGCATGATCGATGAACACGATGACATCCGCACGCACATGCGCTTCTTCATCGGCAGCAACGAGCTGCGCAGCCTGCAGACCCCGCTGGATGCCGGCCAGACCTTGCACATCGTGCAGGCTCTGAGCGGCGGCTGACAAACCGCCATGCGCCTGTTCAAGTCCCTGTATGTGCAGGTGCTGATCGCGATCGCGATCGGCGTGCTCATCGGCCATTACGCGCCGCATCTGGGCGTGGAGCTGAAGCCTCTGGGTGACGGCTTCATACGCCTGATCAAGATGCTGATCGCGCCCATCATCTTCTGCACCGTGGTGCTGGGCATCGCCGGCATGGACAACCTGCGGCATGTGGGGCGCGTCGGCCTGTACGCACTCGGCTACTTCGAGATCGTCACCACGCTGGCGCTGATCGTCGGCCTGGTCATCGTCAATGTGGTAGCGCCGGGCTCCGGCATGCATGTGGATCCTGCCACGCTGGATGCCACGCGTGTGGCCACCTATGCCGGACAGGCGCAGAAGCAGGGGGTGGTGGACTTCCTGCTGAATGTGATTCCCACTTCCATGTTCGATGCCTTCGCGAAAGGCGAGATCCTGCAGGTGCTGCTGATTGCCATTCTCTGTGGCTTCGCACTGCAGGCCTGCGGTGCGCGTGTGGCCACGCTGCGTGCCGGCATCGAAGGCTTTTCGGCCGTGCTGTTCCGCATCGTGGGATACATCACGCGACTGGCGCCCATCGGCGCGCTCGGCGCCATGGCCTTCACCGTGGGCTCGCAGGGCATCGACGCACTGCGGCCGCTGGTGATGCTGATGCTGTGCTTCTATGCGACCTGCCTGCTGTTCGTGTTCGGTGTGCTGGGATTGATTGCAAGGCTGCACGGCTTCTCGATCTTCACGCTGGTCCGCGAACTGCGTGAAGAACTGCTGATCGTGCTGGGCACGTCGTCTTCCGAGTCGGTGCTGCCGCGACTGATGGACAAGCTGGAACGCATGGGTTGCCGTCGCTCCGTGGTCGGACTGGTGGTGCCTGCCGGCTACTCGTTCAACCTCGACGGTACCTGCATCTATCTGACCATGGCCGCCGTGTTTCTTGCACAGGCGACGGACACGCCGATGACGCTGGGACAGGAGCTGGTCATGCTCGCCGTGCTGCTGCTCACTTCAAAGGGTGCGGCAGGCGTCACCGGCAGCGGCTTCATCGTGCTGGCCGGCACACTGGCGGCGGTGCATGGGGGTCCGCCGCTGGCGGCGCTGGCGCTGATCCTCGGTATCGACCGGTTCATGTCCGAGGCGCGGGCGCTCACCAACCTGGTGGGCAACGCGCTGGCGACGCTGGTGGTGGCGCGTTGGACCGGCGCCTGGCGGCCGACAACGTCGGCGACACCGCCCTCTTCGTCACCCACTTCTACAAAAGCGGATGTTCCAATATAGTAGAATCTGAATCCACTATATTGGAAAGACCGCTTGTCATGGACATCAACGAGCGCATCGCCAAACGCATTGCCCAGCTGCGCGACGAACGCGGCCTGACAACAGAAGAGCTGGCCGACCGCAGCGGTGTCAGCCGCGCGATGATCTATCGCATCGAGCGCGGCGAGAGCAGCCCTACCGCCACGGTGCTCAACAAACTGTCGATTGGTCTGGGCGTGCTGCTGCCCACGCTGCTCGGACCCAGCAGTTACCAGGAACCGCGGCTGGACAGGCGCCACCCCGTGGCATCGCGGCGCGCACAGGCCGAGTGGCAGGACCCGGAGACCGGCTATCGGCGCCGCACGCTGACTCCCTCCACGCCGAACCAGCCCATGCAGCTCAGCGAGATCCGCTTCCCGGCCGGCGCCAGGGTCACCTTCGAGAATGCCTTCGGCGCGACGGTGGTGCAGCAACAGATCTGGATGCTCGACGGCCGCATGGAACTGCGCATCGGGGATGAATCCAGTCATCTGAATGCCGGCGACTGCATGGCCATGACGCTGGATGCGCCCATCACCTTCCACAATTCCGGCAAGAAGGAGGCGCGCTACCTGGTGGCGATTGCGCGGCAGCCGCGGTGACCGCGACGACTACGATGACTGCGACGCAGGAGAATTCCGGGCGGTGGCAGGTCAACGAACTGGATAGCGTCAGTGACGCCGACCTCGAGGCGCTCACCGACATTCTCTGCGACTGCGTCGAGGGCGGCGCCTCGGTGGGCTTCATGCTGCCGCTCACGCGCGAGCATGCCAGGGCCTTCTGGCAGCGCGTTGCCGAAGAGATCGCCGCGAAACATCGTGTGCTGCTGGTGGCGCGCGATGCGCAGGGCATCTGCGGCACGGTGCAGCTCATCCTCGATCTGCCGGACAACCAGCCACATCGCGCCGACGTGGCCAAGATGCAGGTGCTGCGTCGCGCGCGGCGCATGGGGCTCGGCGCCGTGTTGATGCGCGCCGCCGAAGCGGCGGCGCTGGCGCGCGGCCGCCACCTGTTGGTCCTGGATGCGGTGACTGACGGCGATGGCGCCAGGCTCTATGAGCGACTGGGATGGACG
>DATNCK010000164.1:0-6409 GCA_035571575.1 Steroidobacteraceae bacterium
CTCTGATAGTCTGCGGTCATGGGCAATCGGCTGAGCAGAATCATCACGCGCACTGGCGACAGCGGCACCACCGGCCTGGGCGACAACACCCGCGTGGACAAGGACAGTGACCGCATCGAAGCCATCGGCACCGTCGACGAACTCAACAGCGCCGTCGGCCTGCTGCTGACGGCATTGATGCTGCCGCCGGACATCACCAAATGCCTGCACCGCATCCAGCACGACCTGTTCGATCTGGGTGGCGAGCTGGCGATTCCAGGCCATGGCGCCATCACCGACGCTCATGTCGAAACGCTGGAGGCGGATACCGAGCATTTCAACGAACAGCTGCCACCACTGAAGGAGTTCATCCTGCCGGGCGGCGGTGAGGCGGCCGCTCGCTGCCACGTGGCGCGCACCGTCGCACGCCGCGCTGAGCGCCGCTGCTGGACACTGGCACGTGCCGAGAACTGGAACAGTCCGGCACTGATCTACCTGAATCGCCTGTCGGATCTGCTGTTCGTGATGGCGCGCGTGCTGTCGCGCCACGAGAACGGCCGCGAGATTCTCTGGGATCGCAGCCGGCTGACCTGACGCCCGCTCAACCGAGCAGCGCGCGCATCTTCGCCCAGTCGAATGACTCACCCGGGTCGGTCTTGCGACCCGGCGCGATGTCGCTGTGGCCGACAATGCGTTGCGGCTTGAGATCCGGATAGGCGCGCAGCAGCGCGCGCAGCAGTTCTGCCGCGGCCGCGTACTGCGCCTCTTCGTAGCGACTATCGTCCGTGCCTTCGAATTCGACGCCGATGGAAAAATCGTTGCAGGCCGTCCGCCCTTCGAACTGCGAGGCGCCGGCATGCCAGGCGCGCTGACCGAAGGGCACGTACTGCACCAGCTCGCCATCGCGCCGGATCAATACATGGGCCGACACCCGGGCGCCGGCGATCTGTGCGAAATACGGATGCACCGTGGGGGGCAGCGACCCGGTAAACAACCGGTCGATCCATGGTCCATGGAACTCTCCGGGCGGAAGACTGATCCCATGTAACACCAGCAGATCGGCAACCGTGCCGGGCGGGCGCTCATCCAGATGGGGGCTCAGCACCTGACGTGCACCGATCAACAGGCCGGTGGCTGTGTGGACTTCGCAACGCATCGCCTGGTTATCGCTGGTGTAAATTAATGCTCATGCGATTACGGTAGCGCAGCATCGCAGTCCATACCAACAAGAAGCACAGGGAGAATTGCATGCCTCTTTCCAAACGCCTCGGCGCTGAGTTTCTGGGAACTTTCTGGCTGGTGCTGGGTGGCTGCGGCAGTGCAGTCATTGCCGCCAGCTTTCCGCAGGTGGGCATCGGGCTCACCGGCGTGTCGCTGGCCTTCGGCCTGACGGTGCTGACCATGGCCTACGCCATCGGCCCCATCTCTGGCTGTCACCTCAACCCTGCGGTTTCCGTGGGGCTGGTGATCGGCGGAAGGTTCAAGGTTTCGGAACTGCTGCCCTATGTGATTGCACAGGTGCTGGGGGCCATCGCGGCGGCCTTCCTGCTGCAGTACGTGGCCAGCGGGCGCGCGGGCTTCGATGTGGCAGCCGGCTTCGCATCCAACGGCTATGGCGCACATTCGCCGGGCGGATACACCCTCGCCTCCGCGCTGGTCACCGAGGTGGTCATGACCTGCTTCTTCCTGCTGGTCATTCTCGGCGCCACCGACAAGCGGGCACCGGCCGGGTTTGCACCGCTGGCCATCGGCCTGTGCCTGACACTGATCCATCTGATCAGCATCCCCGTTACCAATACCTCGGTGAATCCTGCGCGCAGCACGGGACCTGCGCTGGTGGTCGGCGGCTGGGCACTGCAGCAGCTGTGGCTGTTCTGGGTGGCGCCCATCGCAGGGGCAGTCGTTGCGGGAGGCATCTATCGCTGGCTGGGCAGCGAGAAATAGCGCACTCATTGCCGCGGAACCAATTCCCGGCAGCAGCGGTCACTCCTATACCTTGTAGCACAAGGTATAGGAGCCTCGATGGCCGGATCTGATCGCGCACTGGTATCGGGCATTCCCGAGCTGTTGCTGCTGCAACTGCTGACACGCCGCTCCATGTATGGCTATGAGCTGGCCAAGGCCGTGCGAGTCGCCTCGCGCGACGCCATCTCCATCGGTGAAGGCGTGCTGTATCCGGCGCTGCATGCGCTGGAACACAAGCGACTGCTGCGCGCGCGACATCGCAGCATCGATGGGCGCACACGGATCTACTACGAGGTGACAGCCAGGGGCCGCGCGCGACTGGCGCACTTGACCGCAGAGTGGCGGCGTCTGGCCGGCGGCGTAGCGGCCGTGATAGGCCGGCCACGCCATGTCTGAACTGTGCCGCTGATCGCAGCGCTCGCATGCGGCGAACCACCCGCCCGCTGCCGCTGCTGTTCGTCGTGCTGGGGCACGCCTTTGTCGTGATGCTGTTTCTCATGATCGAGCGCGGCGCAAAGCAGCGTCCTGTTGAGGCCGTGCTGGTGTACATGCTGCCCATCACTGAAAATCAAACGCCGCCTTTTGCCGTAGCGCCTGAATCACCGCCGCGCACGCGGCGAAAATCAAGACCTGTTGTTGCCGGGACGGCGCCCACCGCGATCACTCCACCGGCGCCGATGCCTGAACCTGCAACCATCCAGACTCCACCCATAGACTGGCAACGTGAACTGGAGTCGGCCGCACGGCGCTCCGCTGCGGTGCCCGACTCCGCCGGAACACGGCAGCGCTCGCTGGACTCGCGACCCAAAGTCCTGGAGCTGCCAAGGGCCAGCGAAGACCCGCCGCCGGGAACCGTGACGCTGCAGCCCAATGGCGATCGCACCGTGCGCTACAAGAATGGCTGGACCTGCACTTCCAGCGATCCGCCGCTGGCCGAGCATTTCTCAGTGTGGGCACAGCACCGCCCGCCGAAATGCCGGCCCGGCGCCAGGCCGGAATACAAGCTGGACATAAAAAGACCTGGCTATCTGGAACAGACTTTGCCTGATCTCGGCGCGGCCGCCGAATCGGCCCCCATACCTTGAGATACGAGGTATGGAAGAGCCGCGGCATGCGGCTCTTCGCAGCACCGGCCTTGAGGCGCTACAGATGCCCTTCCTTCAATGCGGGCGCGGCCGCGGGCGCAGCGGGCGCTGGCGCGCTCTTCTGCTGATCCGCATAGGCCTGCCGCTGAGCTGAAATCAGATACGCGTGGATCTGATCCACATCGCTCTCCGACAGCAGATCATCCCACCGCGGCATGCCGCGCGGCTGCAGTGCGCCGCGCAGTACGATGTCCTTGAACGCCGCGTGCTTGTCGGCCGGGATGCGACGCAGATCCGGCACCGGCGAGCGCGGGAAGTTCGCATGGCACCCGGCGCAGTTGGCGCGGAACAGCTTTTGGCCCGCGGTGATATCCGCCGCTGTGCCGATCTGCGCGGGCGGTTCGGGCAGCGGCCCGATGGCAGGCAGGTCCGGCGGCACTGGCACGGCGCCACCGTCCAGCTTGAACGCCAGGATGCGATTGGCATTGCCCTTCACCGCGGCGGCGTTGCCAGGGAACCAGGTGTTCCAGCCACCGCCGCCGCTGCCGGCGAGGATGGCGATGTACTGCACGCCATTCACGGTGTAAGTAGAAGGCGCACCGATCATCGCGGTGCCCACTTCGATTTCCTTCAGCAGCGTGCCGTCACTGTCCTTGTACAAGCGCAGGATGCCGTCGAGTCCGCCCTGAATCACCAGGCCACCACCGGTGGATGTCACGCCCCCGTGATCCATGAACGACCGCGCCGGCGCGCTCCACACCACCTTCTTCTGCACCGGATCCCAGGCCTTGAGCTGACCATTGAACTCCAGGCTGGGCTGCGTCTTGAGGAAGGCCGGGTCGGCCAGCGGCCGAACCGCGGGCGGCAGCGTCTTCGGATCATTGAGCAGCATGTTGGCAAAGCCCATCTGCACACCCGAATTGCCACGTCCCGGCAACCGCGGCCCGCGCTCCTTGGTCAGTCCTGTGAGCACGGCACCGGTATGCGCGGTGGGAATGTAGACCAGGCCCGTCTTCGCGCTCAGCGACATGGGATTGAAATTGTGTCCGCCCACACCTGAAGGGAACGCCAGCCTCGGCTTCCCGTCGGTGTAGTTGATCAATTTCGCATTCACCACCGGCCGCCCGGTCTTCAGGTCGACATGATCGGCCCAGTTCGCATCGACGAATTTGTCCGCCGCCAGCAGCTCGCCAGTCTTGCGGTCGATGACGTAGAAGAAACCATTCTTCGAGGCCTGCATCAGCACCTTGCGATCGGCATCGCCCCACTTCAGCGTCGCCAGCATGATGTGCGGCGTGGCGTCGTAGTCCCAGGCTTCGCCCGGCGTGGTCTGGTAATGCCACACGTATTCGCCGGTATCGGCATTCAGCGCGAGGATGGAGGCAAGGAAGAGATTGTCGCCACCGCCTGGGCTGCGCCACGAGGGGCTCCACGGCGCACCATTGGCAGTGCCGAAGTACACCAGGTTGGTTTCTGGATCGTAGTTGAAGGCGTCCCAGGCATTGCCGCCGCCGCCTTGGGTCCAGTCCTCGCCCTTCCAGGTCTTCGATGCCATCGCAAGACCACTGTTGTCGAAGGGCTTCGAGGGATCACCGGGAACGGTGTAGAAACGCCAGGCCTGCTTGCCCGTGTCCAGATCGTAGGCCGTGACGTAGCCGCGCGAATCGTATTCCGCGCCACCATTGCCGATGACCACCACCTTGCCTGCGATCTGCGGCGCACCCGTCACCGAATAGGCACGGGTGCGATCCGTGATGGTGTCTGCCTGCCACAGCTCCTTGCCAGTGCCCGCGTCGAGCGCATGCAGAATGCCGTCGAAGGTGGCCACGTAGACCTTGCCCTTCCACACGGCCACGCCACGATTGACGATGTCGCAACAGGCGCTGCGCGCGTTTTTCAGATCGATCTGCGGTTCGAAGCGCCACAGCTCCTTGCCAGTTGCTGCATCGAGCACGTACACGCGACCGGCGACGCCCGAGGTGTACATCACGCCATCGACGACAATGGGCGTGGCCTGCATGCCGCGATTGGTGCCCGTCTCCAGCTGCCAGGCGAAGCCCAGCCGCGACACGTTCTGCTGATTGATGAGGTCGAGCGGGGAATAGAAAGTCTTGCCGCCATCCCGTCCGGTGGTCAGCCATTGGCCCGGCTCCTTGTCCAACGCGTCCAGTCGCGCCTGGTCCACCTTGCCGGTCGGCGCGGGAGTAGCGGAGGCAGCACTCTGCGGCGCCTTGCTGCAGGCCGAGAGTGCTGCAGCCAGCACTGCCGCAGCGATGGCAGCGCGGCCCATGGCTCGCGCCAGAAGCAATGTCGAACGGTTCATGAATCCCCCGGGGACAATCTAGGTATTGCATGATTATGCCTGCATGACGAAAGCCAACGACAGCACTGCGCTGGTGAGCCGGGATTTGGCCCATCTGTGGCACCCCTGCACGCAGATGAAGGACCACGAGCGGGAGCTGCCGCTCATTCCCATAAGGCGCGGCCAGGGCGTGTGGCTGGAGGGCTTCGACG
Organism: Steroidobacteraceae bacterium; assembly: GCA_035571575.1. Taxonomy (GTDB): domain Bacteria; phylum Pseudomonadota; class Gammaproteobacteria; order Steroidobacterales; family Steroidobacteraceae; genus ZC4RG30. The sequence continues at coordinate 5,544 of DATNCK010000164.1, forward strand.
GCCGGCGATACCTGGATGCCATCAGTTCCTGGTGGGTCAACCTGTTTGGTCACGCCAACCCGATGATCGGCGCGGCGGTGGCGGCGCAGCTGTCGCAGCTGGAGCACGTGATCTTCGCGGGCTTCACGCACGAACCGGCCATCGAGGTGGCCGAGACGCTGACGCGGCTGGCGCCCGCCGGCCTCACGCGCTGTTTCTTTGCCGACAATGGTTCGGCGGCCGTGGAAGTGGCCGTGAAGATGAGCTTTCACTACTGGCGCAATCGTGGTCAGCCGCAGAAGCGTCGCTTCATCACCCTGGCCAACAGCTACCACGGTGAGACGCTGGGCGCGCTGGCGGTGGGCAATGTGGCGCTGTACAAGGACATCTACGCCCCGCTGCTGATGGATGTGATCACGGCGCCCTCGCCCGACTGCTTCGATCGCGAGCCGGGAGAAACCTGGGAGAGTTGCTCCCAGCGACGCATCGAACCGATGCGCAGGCTGCTCGAACAGCATGCCGCGGAGACCGCGGCCGTCATCGTCGAACCGCTGGTGCAATGCGCGGCCGGCATGCGCATGTATCACCCCGTCTACCTGAAACTGCTGCGCGAAGCCTGCGATGAATACGGCGTGCACCTGATCGCCGATGAAATCGCCGTGGGCTTCGGCCGCACCGGCACACTGTTCGCCTGTGAGCAGGCTGGCATCTCGCCGGACTTCATGTGCCTGTCGAAGGGACTGACCGGCGGCTACCTGCCGCTGTCGGCGGTGCTGACCACCAGTGGCGTGTACGACGCTTTTTACGATGAATACACCAGGCTCAATGCCTTCCTGCATTCGCACAGCTATACCGGCAATCCGCTGGCCTGCGCGGCGGCGCTGTAC
>DATNCK010000165.1:0-17173 GCA_035571575.1 Steroidobacteraceae bacterium
ATGTCAGCACCGGCGACGTCGAAAAAATCGGTGAGCATGCTCCCGGCGTGCTGGAGTTGGCCTGGCAGCCCAAGGGTGAGCTGCTGGCCAGCGGCGGCCAGGATGGCAGCGTGCAGTTGTGGCAAATGGGAGCAGCGCAGATCGCGCCGCGCCTGCTGCATCGCTCGCCCCGCTGGCCGGCGGGGCTGGCCTGGCGTGCCGACGGACAGGCGCTGGCCTTCACCAGCGGCAAGGATGTGCAGGTGTTTGCAGCAGATGGCAATGCCCTGCGCACGCTGAGCGGTCACAGCGTGACGCTGACGAATCTGCTGTGGCGTGGGAAGGAGGAGCTGATAGCCGTAGGCAATGGGGCGCTCTTCGTCGATCGCGTGGATACCGGCAATGTGGAGGAGTTTCTGCTCGAAGGCACGCCGCTGACGCTTTCTCTCAGCCCCGACATGAAGATCGCCGCCACCGGCCTGGCCGATGGCACCATCAATTTCCGCTATATCAACAACCGCAAGCGTTCGCGCATGAGCGGCTACGAAGGCAAGGTCCAGCAGACTGGATGGAGCGCCAACAGCCGCTATCTGGCCAGCGCCTCGACGGGTGCGAGCAGCGTGGTGATATGGGACTTCGGTGGCAAGGGACCCGAGGGCAGCGAACCGCTGCAGCTCAATGCACACGAAGAGCGGGTCGAATCACTGGCCTGGCAGGGCAGTGGCGCCTTGCTGGCTACGGCGGGCCGCGACTGGCGCGTGGTGCTGTGGAAGCCCGGGCCAGGCAGCCGCAAGCCGCTGGATATTCAGTTGCTGGATGGTCCGGCGGGCATGATCCGCTGGTCGCCCGATGGGCGCAGGCTGGCCGTTGCCCAGACATCGGGCACCGTGCGTTTCTTCTCCGTCAAGGCCGTGTAAACCGTCAGTTGGTGCTGGAGCGCATTCTCCCAGCTGTAGTGCGCCAGCACCCGCTCGCGCGCCGCGCGTCCCAGCGCTTCGATGTCGCGGTCGTACAGATCGCGTACCGCCTGCGCCAGCAATTTGCCATCGGCACGCGCAGCGGCGACACCCACCTGATCGCTGATCAATTCGGCGACCGCGGCGGCATGCACGCCCACCACGGGCCGACCGCAGGCCATGGCTTCGAGCACCACCAGCCCGAAGGTCTCGGCGGTGCCCGCGTGCACCAGTGCATCGGCCGAGGCCAGCACGCCTGCCAGTTCGCGGCTGTCGCGGTGATACGGGATCACCGTGATGTTTGTGGCCGGCCGCTGCGATTCGCCGCCACCGACCAGCAGCAGGTGATAACCAGAGCCCAGTCGCTCGAAGGCGTCATGTAATACGCCGATGTTCTTTTCCGCGGAGAAGCGGCCGGCATAGGCGAGCAGCCGCACATCCTCCCGCAGACCCAGTTCGCGCCGCAGCCGGTGATGCCGCAGGGCAGGATGGAATACATCGGTATCCACCCCCAGCGGCTGCAGCGCCACGCGCGGCACACCGAGCGAGCGCAGGTAATCGCACATGGTCCGACTGGGCGCGAGTACCAGGTCGAAGCGGCTGTACAGCCAGCGCAGATAGCGCGCAGCCCCGCGACCGATGGCGCCGCCGCAGCGCATGCCCACCAGTCGCGGCAGGTGTGAATGAAAGAATGCCACCGCTGGAATGCCGCGCTGCCTTGCGACCCGCAGCGCGCACCAGGCCGGATGAAATGCGTCGCCGGCCTCGATGAGATCCGGTTGCAGCGCATCGAGCAACTGGGCCCAGCGGCGCGGGGCCAGCGGCAGTCGATAGTTGAATGTGCCAGGGACGACGGCCCCTGCGACGGTGCTTATTTCGCCGGGCTGCAGTTCTGTGCGCGGACCGGGCACCAGCAGCGAATGACGCCATGCCTTCTGTCGCGCATACCACTCGTGCTTGGCGTTGAGATAGCGCCGCACACCACCACTCGTCGGCGAGTAAAACAGTGTTGTATCGACGAGATGCATCCGTGCTCCCTGGGCGTGGATGCATTGCAACCGGCGCGCGGATGCCTTGTCAAGGCATGGCCTGGTGAGAAACTCCCGCCGCGTCGTCAGACATCTCCGACTCCGGCAGCTCGATGGTGAACAAGGTGTAGCGCCCCTGCTTGGTCGCAACTGATATCTGTCCGCCCAGGCGCGTGACCTTGCGACGCAGATACGACATGCCGCGACCCTGCCCGTCGCCAGCATCGAGTCCTTCGGTGGTGAAGCTGGGTTTGAAAATCAGTCCCACCAGTTCACCCGCTTCGCTGCGTGCCAGGGATTCCTCGGACAACAGGCCGCTTTGCACCGCAGCGCGACCGATGCGCGAGAGGTCAAAGCCACGCCCGTCGTCGTGCACGGTCATCTTCAGACGACCGCGATCGATGCGCGAGAAGGCAATGGTGATTTTTCCCGCAGCAGACTTGCCCGCGGCCAGGCGCTCCTCGGGTGTTTCGAGCCCATGGTCCACGGCGTTGCGCAGCAGGTGCTGCAGGATTTCGTCCACGTGGCGGCGGTGGAAGGCGGGCACCAGCTCCGCGCCCGACATGGCAAGCCGGGCCAGTGTGCCGGTGTCTTCGCCACGGCGACGCAGGAATCCACTCCAGCGGCGCTCGCTGACTTCGTGCCAGCTGGCGCCTGCGCGTTGACGCTTTGCGGATTGGGTCGCGGCCAGCGGCGGCTCATAGCGCTGCTCTTCGATGCGCGAGGTAGTGCCGATGGCCGAGGCGATGGCGTCGACACGCGGTGCCAGCGGCAGCAGATCGTCGCCACTGATTTCTTCATGCGCCTGCAGCGTCGCGGCGCTGTTCGCCAGCGCCTGGCAACTGTGGGCGACCGGTGAGAGCCCCAGTGTCTGCGCCTCGATTGCCAGTGCGGAGGCTTCTGTCTGCAGTCGCGCCAGTTTATGGCGCAAGGTGCCCAGCGTGCGCGCGGGCATGCGCAGTGTGGCGCGAATGGCGCTCACCGACGCCAGGGCCGAACCGAGGAACAGCCGCAATCCGTCGGGTGGTGCGCGCAGCACCGTCAGCGCGATTTCCTGCGCCAGCGACACTTCCTGCAGCTCGTGCAGCAGCGCCTCGCGACGCGACACATCCTGCAGCAGCAGACAGGTGCCTGCTTCTGGCAATACGCGCAGCGTCACGCCGAACAGTCGCGGTGACGCACCGGTACGCGGATGGCGCCCCGGCAGAACGCCCAGCTGGATCTGATCGGTGCCGCTGCTTCCCAGCCGCTCCAGTTCCTCGCGCAGCTCCTGGGCATGGCGCAGCCCGAACAGCTGATTGAGCAGCGCCTGCTGCTCGTCGGGCAGCGGTGTGGAATTCTCGCCGCCCAGCCAGGTCGCGAGCAGCGCTGCATTGTGGATCTGCACGACACGCCACTGCGGCCCGAATTCGACGCCCACCACTTCTGCGTGATTGAGCAGCGCGTCCAGCGTGGCTGGAGCGACGGGGTTCATGCGGCCCGCTGCTGCAGGTGGGCGAGCAGGTCGTCTGCGGTAGCGAAGCGGTCGTCACGCGGCTTGGCCATCAGGCTTTCGAGCAGCACCTGGTGATGCCGCAATTCGGGCGGCAGTTCCGGCACGGTCGCCGTTACATGCTGCTGCAGTACTTCCACTGCAGTGGCGCCCAGATAAGGCTTACTGCCGGTGAGCATCTCGAAGAAAATCACACCCAGGCTGTACAGGTCGCTGCGGCCGTCCAGCTCCTCGCCCTGCGCCTGTTCGGGGCTCATGTAGTACGGCGAGCCGCGCAGCACTCCCGCGGCCGTGCTGTGCGTGGCATTGGTGATGGCTTTGGCCAGACCGAAATCGATCAGCACTACCTGTCCGTCTTCGCGCAGCATGATATTCGGGGGCTTGAGATCCCGGTGCAGGATGCCCTGCGTGTGCACCACGGACAGTGCCGCCGCGATGCGGCGCAGATAGTCGAGCGCCTCGCCTTCCGTCATCGGATTCTGCAGTCTTGCCTTCAGGTCGCCACAGGGAAAGTACTCCATGGCGATGAATTCGCGGCCGTCATGCATGCCGTAGTCGTAGATGTCGACCACCGACTCGTGGCGGATGCCGCCGACCGTCTCATATTCGCGGGCGAACTGCGGCTCGTCGTTCTCGGCAACGCGCGACACCTTCAGCGCCACGTGGCGATTCAGCGCGGCGCTGTGCGCCAGATACACCGTGGCACGCGTGGATTCACCCAGCGTATCGAGCAGCATGTAGCGTGGAATCAGGTCGCGCGGCGCCTTCAACGCATTGTTCTGCGGCGCATCGCCACGCTGCCGGGCGCCGGCGGGCGTTGCGGGCGCACGACGGCGCGATCCTTCCATGCAGTGGGAGATCGCGGCATCGAGCAGTTCAGAGGTGATCAGCTTGCGGGGCAGATAGTCGATTGCGCCACGGCGCATCGACTGCACGGCGCTGATCTCATCGCCATCCTCGGCCAGTACCACCAGCTGCGGTGATCCGGGTATGCCCTTGATGTGATCGAGCCAGGCAAGGCTGGCAGCTGTCTCGTCGCGGGCAAAGCCCAGCACGGCAAACAGAGCGTCGAGCTCGTCGGTACCCGTGGTGGCCAGCCGGCGTTCGAAAGCTTCGTATGACTCGAGCGTCAGCGCGCAGTCTTCACGCAAGGCCTCGATGCGATGCTGAAGCCAGCGTCCGACCTGCGCGTCGTCGGAGACAACCAGGATGCGAAGCTGGCGCGGCACAAGTGGCGTCAGCGACCGTCCTGGGCCGTGAACCGCATGCGCAGCTTTGCGCGCTGCGCCACCACCTCGCCGTTGCGCACGACGGGCTGGTAACGATAACGGCGCATGGCGGCGACCGCCGCTGCATCGAACGTACGCTTGGGCTCGGAATTGGTGACCACGATGTCCTGCACCGTTCCATCACGGGCGACGGTGAATTCCATCTCCACCCAGCCCGAGATCAGCTGTTCCAGGGCCCGCTGCGGAAATTCCGGATTTTCTGTGCGCAGTACCTTCAGCGTCGTGGCCATCACTATGGCCGGCGCCGCTGATTCTGCCGGTGCAGGCGCGGCGACCACGGGCGTCGGGGTCCTGGCCGCTGCGGCAGCCTGAGTGGCGGCTTCTGCAACACGGGCAGCTTCGGCGGCGGCTGCCGCATTGGCTGCGGCTTGCTGATCACCGAAATCATCGAGGCGCTTGCGCATCGCATCCAGACCGCTGGCGGAGCTGTTCAGCGTCGCTGCGGCATCCACCAGGCGGCGCGCGGCGGGCGCCTTGCGGCTGTTCAGTTCGGTGTCGGCTGCGTTCAGCAGGGCGGCAACCAGCGTCTCGCGCGCGGCGCGAACCGCGGGGTCAGCCGGGCCTATTGCTTCGGCCTCGCGGAAGTGGGACACCGCGCTGTTGGTAAGAGGATCGAGCAGCGCGTTGCGACGCGCGCGTTCAGCCATCTGCGACAGTGCATCGCGGATCTGGCCCTGGCGCGCATCGCTGGCCGCGCGCTGCGAAGCATCCGCGTTGACGCGGGCCTGCTCCTTCTCGATCTGCGTGTTGAGGAAATTCAGCCGTGAGCTGCCCGGCGTCAGCGGACGCAGTGCCTCGGAAATCGTGGCCGCTTCATTCAGCTTGCCGGCAAGCACCGCTTCTTCAGCGCGTCTGGTGCCGTAATCCACGCTGCGATCGAAGCCGCTGCGCGCCACCTGATTGTTGGGCTCGACCTTCAATGCTTCACGATAGAACTCGGCGGCGCTGCTGCCATCCAGTGCGACGTAGCGGCCATCGGCAAAGGCCTTGTCGCCCTTCTTGATCAGTGCCACAGCAGCCGGTGAGCCGGAGGCAACGGGTGCAGGTGCAGTGTTCTGCGTTGTTTCCCCGGCAGCGCTGGCCGCTGGTTTGCCATCCTTGAGCGCGATCCAGGCCCCGACGGCGATGGCGGCGATCACCACCCCGCCCACGATGGCCAGTGTCATGGGCGAGCGACCACCCACAGCGGTATTGATGCGCGCCAGAGAAGGTGAATCAGCGAACACCGGCTCGGCAGTAGCGCGGCCGCGCGGCGTCTCGACAGGGCGTGCCGCGGCGTCGAGGAACAGCTTCAGGCGCTGCGGTGAAGCGGGCTTGTGTACGAAGCGGAACACCGACTGATTGGCGATGCGGCGCGCCAGTGCATTCTGCTCGGCACTGTGGCCGGCGATCATCAGTCGCAGGTCGGGGAACTGGGTGGTGATGGCATCCACAGCGCCTTCGATGGGCGCATCCAGTGACTGCGCGTCGATGAGCGCCACGGCGCCGACGTGCTGCAACAGTTCATCGGACAGCGTGCGCATGTCGGAAACCACATGCACAGCGACACTGTCCGCAGACAATTCCTGCAGTGCGCGGATCAGTGCGCTGTCATTGGTCAGTGCGACCAGTTGGCGTTGGGGAAGCGTTTGCACCCGTTTGGCCTCAGCGGGCTGATCGGCATCCTCGCCGCGACGATTGGGGTAAGCAGTCAAGACCGTCTCCCGCGCAGTGGTTGCTTATTGCAGAGGCACTCCGGCCTCCACCTTCTTCAATACAGGAGGACTTTACGAGCTTCACGGGGCGGTACAACCTATAAAGAGGCTTCATTGCTGGTTCTGTGACGTGGATCGGATGGGGAATATGCCAAATGTGCGCTGGATCAAACGCCTACCGGTGAACTTTGCCGCCTGGCTGCCTCGGTTGACGGCCTTTTGCTGCATTGCGCTGAGCTTGCCGGCCCTGGCCGGAGACGGCACTGCCGCGCAGCATCGCGCTGCCGAAGAGATGCTGGCTGCCACGGCTGCCGGCGATCCGGCTGCCATGGCTCAGGCCATCCACGAGAATGAGCTGGAGCTGCTGCGCAAGAACCTGATGAGCGAGATGAAGCTGCAGGCCGATCGCAACGAGACGCTGCTGCGCGACCGCCTGTTCGGCAGCGGCATGCCGCTATCCGAAATCGAGCGGCTGACACCACAGAATTTTTTCGTCGCCCTGGCGCGCCGGCTGCGATTCAGTGGCCGCGTTTTCGAGCGCGTGGAGTGGCTGGAGGCGGTTCCCGACAGCGGCGGCATGGTGCTGATGGTGGGGCGCGCCAAACCCCCCAAGGACATGGGTACGGTGCGCGTGCCGGTGCTGGTATCCATCATGCCCTGGGGCAAGGACTGGAAGGCGACCATTCCGCTGGAACTGCAGGCGCAGATCGACGATCTGCGCACGGGCCGCACCCGCGTGCCCACGGCTTCATCCGCGGTCGCGAGCACTGCGGCACCAGCGTCCGCTACGGCGTCCTCCGCCGCACCTTCCACCCCGGCATCTGCCGGCAGTCCGCAGATCGTGCTGGCGCTGTTGCAGACAGCGGAAGACAACCTGCGCATGCAGCGCTGCGATGATTACTACAACAAGCAGATGAGCCCCAATTTCCGGCGCACCATTGCGGCCAAGGCGCTGCGCGCGTTGATCACATCCTGTGAATCGCGCGCCGAAGTGCGCGAACGATTGATGACTGCGTTGCGGCTGGCGCGCCAGGTTGTGCCGCGTTTCGAATACGCCGGTACGCGTGCGATCTATGATCTGCGGGGTCAGGGTCTGCCCTTCGATTCGCTCGCCCTGGAGCTCATCGACAAGCAGTGGTACATCGCCGAGTAACGCGGCCAGGTAGAACGCACTTTTCGAAGTTCAGCCGGCGGCGCTGAGGAACATGCGCCGGCCGCGCCATTCCAGCACCACGCCGGCGGGCGCGATCTGCAGCACTTTCACGCCTTCCGGGGTGAATTCGCCTTCGCGCAGCCGCGTGCCGTTCAGCAGCACATAGCGGTTGGCGGGCGCGGCGTCGAAGACATGCAGGCTCAGACGCAGTTCTGGCAGCGTCGCGCCCGAGGCGATGAGGTCCTGCACACGCGGCAGACTGGTGGTGTCGATGACCGGCGCATTGGCCGGTGGTGTCGTGACCGAAGCAGGGGTCTGCGGGACAGCAGCGGTGGCGACTGGCGGCAGGGTTTCTGGCTGCGGCGCAGCGCTCACCACCGGAGCTGTGGCTTGCGGTGCCGGGGCTGGCGGCGCCGCGACTGGCGCAGCCGCGGGAGGCGCGAGCACCTGCGGCGCAACGGCCGGTGCCACGGCCGCACTGGCTGCTGCGGCAACGCGATGATCCGGTGCAAGCCACAGCACCCAGATCAAGAGCAGCACATTGACCAGCAATACGCCGGCGATCACCCATGCCCAGATGGGCAGCCGGCGCCGCGGTGGCGCGATGCGCACATCCATCAGCACCGGACCTGAGTGGCGATGGCGCTCGGACTCGGATTTCTTCAGGGCATCGAGGATGAATGACATGGATGACCTTCAGGGTGCGATGGCGCTGAGCAGCGGCGAATCCGTGGTGGCCAGGGCGACATCGAGCAGCGCCTGCGTGCGCGTGCCGGCGATGCCATCGGCGGTGAGGTTGCTGCGTCGCTGGAACTGCACCACCAGATCACGCAGGCCTTCATCGAAAACGTCGGCGGCCTCGGTTTCCACGGGCAGCCCTGCCCACTGACGCAGCCGTTCGCGCAGTACGCGCACGGATTCACCCTGCATGCCCGCCGAGAGGCTGCGGGTGTCGAGCTGCGGCGGTCGCCACAGCATCTGGAATTCTCCATTCCAGCGTGCCTTGAGGTCCGCGAGTGCTACATCGTGCATGCCGGCGCCGATCAGCAGCCGTGCATTGTCTTTCTGCAGACGCACGACGATGGTCTGGTGAATCGCACCGGTATCGTCTTCCAGTGCCAGCAGCGCCGGGCGGTTGTAGCGTCGCAGCGTATCGACGCCGCCGGTTTCATTGAGGCACTCCAGTCCCTGGCGCAGCGCCTGCGAGCAGGCATCTTCCGATCCCGCGACATAGCGCGCCGACCACAGCCCGAACAGCCGCGAGTAGGCGCCGTCGAGATCGGTGACCGCGGCGGAACTGCGCAGCAGCGTGGCGAAGTCCTGGGGCGGTGGCGCGGCTGCCACGGGAGGCTGGGCGGGTACGGGCGTCGCAGCGGGCATGACTGCAGGCGCACCCGATGTCGCGCTCAGAGAAGGCGGCGCTGCTGCTGGACGCGACTCGCTGCGCGGGGTGAGTTTCCACACTGCCAGCGCTGCGCCAGCCACGACGATTACCGTGGCCGCACCCAGCGCCCAGGGCAGCCATACGGGCGTACGCCGCCGGCCGAACACTTCGCCGGCAGCCTTGCGCACCAGTGCCGCGGTGATGACGTGACGATCTTCTGAATAGCCGCCGAGCAGCGCGCGATCGCCGATGACGTTGAGCAGGCGGGGCACGCCGCCACTGGCGCGATACATCTCCGACAGCGCGCCGCCGGTGAAGATCTCCGTGGTGGCCCCGGCGATGCGCAGCCGATGCTTTACATACGAGGCCGACTCATCGCGCGACAGCGGATCGAGGTGGTAGCGGCCGGTGATGCGCTGCGCCAGCTGTCTCAGGTCATTGCGCGCCAGCATGTCGCGCAGTTCGGGCTGGCCGATCAGGATGATCTGCAGCAGCTTCTGCGTCTCGGTTTCGAGATTCGTGAGCAAGCGCACCTGCTCGAGCACCTCGGGTGAGAGGTTCTGTGCCTCATCGACGATGAGTACCACGCGCTTGCCCTGCGCATGCGCCTTGAGCAGGTAACGGTTCAGGATATCGACCAGTTCTTTCACGCTCCCGAGCGCGTCGTCGGGCAGCAGGATGCCCAGCTCTTCGCACAGCGTGAGCATGAACTCCGGCGCATTCATGCGCGGATTCAGGATCAGGGCGATCTCGGCGTTGTCCGGCTGCTTGGCCAGCAGCGAACGGATGATGGTGGTCTTGCCCGTGCCGACTTCGCCAGTCAGCTGGATGAAGCCGCCGGCCTCGCTGATGCCATAGACCAGATGCGCCAGCGCCTCGGCATGCCGCCCACCCAGATACAGGTAGCGCGGATCAGGCGTGATCGAGAACGGCTTTTCGGCCAGGCCGTAGAAGGGGAGATACATCGATGCATTGCGTGAGGCGGGGGCATGCGCCGCCCGCCTGGCCGCAGAACCTCAGGGCGCGACGGTGATGGTGATCTTCTGCGAAGCCACCACCGGATTGAACGGGATGTGCAGATGATCGCCCAGCACCAGCTGCAGCGTGTGCTTGCCGGGCTTCAGATCGAGCGTGGTCTCGGTCTGGCCCTTGCCGAAGTGCTTGATGTTGTCGGTGGCGGGCAGCGGCACGCCCATGTCCTTGGGCAGGTCGGCATCGATGAGCAGGTGATGGTGCCCGGTGTTCTCCATCTGCACGCCGGCCGGCGCTACACCCATGCCGGCAAGTCCGAACACCACGGTGACCGGACCCTTGATGGTCGCGCCATCCTTGGGACTCACGATATAGACCTTCGCGCCCGCCGGGGAGGCGGTGCGTGGCAGTGCAGTGCCCGCGGCCGGTGCAGGCGTCTGCGCAACCGCGAGGGTGCCGAAGGTGAGGGCAACCAGAGCAATGGTGGCTTGGCGAATCATGAAGAATCTCCGTTGGTGACTGGTGTCAATGCGCAGGCTGTCCGGCCGGCAATTCCGATGGGGCGAAATCATCCACATGGATGATGTCCATGATGCGGCGATCATAGTCCAGTAGCAGCCCGGCTTCCTCTTCCGAGAGCAGGCCGATGGCGCGGCCCTCCGCCACCTGGGCGGCAACGCCCAGCGAACGGATGCGGCCCGTCTTCACGCCATCGACACGCAGGCGTCGCTCGATCGGTTCCACCCTGGCCGCCAGCAGCAGTACTTCCTGCAGCGCGCCCAGTGGATTGCCGGCGATGGGGCTGCGGAATGCATGTGCACACAGCCTCTCGCGGGATGGGCCGGGCGTCATCGCCAGTTCCGCCAGTTGCGCCGAGAGCCGGTCGCTGGGTGCGAAGTAGGTGCGGCCGCGCGGAAAGATCATGGCCCGCATCAACCAGCCCAGCAGCCGGTTGGGGAAGTTGCGCAGCAGACCATGCAGCTGTTCCTGCGCGCGATACAGCAGGTCACGGCAGGCCCATTCGACCAGCGGCAGGTCTTCGCGCGGACTGCCCGCATCGTGATGGTGTTTGAGCACCATCGAGGCCAGATAGAGATAGGAGAGCACATCGCCCAGGCGCGCCGACAGGCTCTCTTTCTTCTTCAGATATCCGCCCAGCGACAGCATCGCCACATCAGTGGCGAAGGCAAAGGAGGCGGAGAAGCGCTCGATGTGCTGATAGTAGCGTCTCACCGCTCCTTCACCGGGCGCGCCTTCGAAACGCGCGAAGGTGATGGCCATTACCAGCGAGCGCACGGCATTGGAGATGGTGAATCCGATGTGCCCGAACAGCGCGCGATCGAAGTCATCGACGCTGCGCTCGCCTTCGGGACTGCGCGCGGCCTGCATCTCCTTCAACACGAAGGGATGGCAGCGGATGGCGCCCTGACCGAAGATGATGAGATTGCGCGTGAGGATATTCGCACCTTCCACCGTGATCGCGATGGGCGCAGCCTGCCAGCTGCGTGCCAGATAATTGCGCGGGCCGAGCATCACACCCTTGCCGCCGTGCACATCCATGGCATCGCCGGCCACCTGCCGGCCCATCTCGGTGACGTGATATTTCAGTATGGCGGCTGGCACGGCGGGCTTTTCGCCGCCATCGATGGCGCCGGTGGTGACCGAGCGCGCCGCATTCATGATGTAGGTGGTGCCGATGATGCGAGCCAGTACCTGCTCCACGCCTTCGAAGCGGCCCACCGGCATGCCGAACTGCTTGCGTATGCGCGTATATGCACCGCTGGTCCACACCGCGGTCATGGCGCCGCCCGTGGCGCTGGAAGGCAGCGAGATGCAGCGGCCCACGGAAAGCTGCTCCACCAGCATGCGCCAGCCACGGCCAGCCATCTTGACGCCGCCGATGATGAAATCCAGCGGCACGAAGACATCCTTGCCCTGCACCGGTCCGTTCTGGAAAGGCACGTTGAGCGGGAAATGCCGCCGGCCAATCGTGATGCCCGGGGTATTGCGGGGAAGCAATGCACAGGTGATGCCGATGTCTTCCCTGTCGCCTACCAGGTGATCGGGATCGAACATGCGGAAGGCGAGGCCGACCACGGTGGCTATGGGCGCCAGCGTGATGTAGCGCTTGGAGAAGTTGAGCTTCAGCCCCAGTACTTCGCGGCCTTCATACATTCCGCGACAGACGATGCCTGTGTCGGTGATCGAAGCGGCGTCGGAGCCCGCCACCGGACTGGTCAGCGCGAAGCAGGGAATCTCTTCACCACGCGCCAGGCGCGGCAGGTAGTAATCCTTCTGTTCGGGAGTGCCGTAGTGCACCAGCAGTTCGCCGGGACCGAGTGAATTCGGCACGGCCACCGTCGAGCCCAGCACGATGCTGCGGCTCGACAGTTTGATCAGCACGGTCGACTGCGCATAGGTGCCCAGCTGCAATCCGCCGTACTGCTTCGGGATGATCATCGCGAAGAATCCGTTCTTCTTGATGAACTCCCAGGCCTCGGGTGGCAGATCCGCGCGGCGATGCGTGACGTCGAAGTCATCGACCATCGCGCACAGCTGCTCGACCGGGCCATCGAGAAAGGCCTGTTCTTCGGGCGAGAGCTGCGCGGGCCGCGTGTTCAGGAGCTTGTTCCAGTCCGGCTTGCCGGTGAACAGCTCGCCATCCCACCACACCGTGCCGGCCTCCAGCGCCTCGCGCTCGGTGGACGACATGTTGGGCAGCATGCGCAGGTAAGCCTTCAGGAAGGGGCGCGAGATCAGCGCCTTGCGCAGCGGCCGCACATTGAACAGCCACATGACCACCAGCATCAGCAGCAGCAGGCCCTTCCAGAGCCCGATCGGCTCGCCGAACCAGCTGTAGATGAAGAACAGCCCGGTGAAGACGATGGAGAAGGCCAGCAGCGGCAGTCGCTTGTAGGCCAGCACCAGTACCGCGATGACGAACAGCAGTGTGATGGCTGCGCCTACTTGCGTGATCCCGTAGATCGCAGCCGTGGCAGCCAGTATCAGCAGGGTGGCGAGCAGCATGGCGGAACTATAGCGCGGCCAGCGCGTCTGCGGCCCGCTCAGCGGGGTTGTATGGCGACGAGCTTCCGCTCCACTTCGCAGCGCGCCGGCTCCGGTGTGGCATGCGGTTGTGCGCGCAGCGCAGAAAACTCCTGCTTCGCGGCTGCAAGATCGCTCTGATAGGCATCGATTCCCATCACTACCGCCATGGTCGCGCTGACCAGCATGCGGGCACCTTCCACCGCCGAGGCATTGTGTACGCCGCAGACGACACGGCTGTCGCCGATGGCGCGGCCGCGTTCGAGAATGGGGACCGCGCGATCGGGCGCGATCTGCGCCAGCACCATGGCCCAGCTCCACCCCGCCGTGCTGTGGCCCGACGGGTAATCGGAGCTCGTGCCGGTTTCTTCGCGCGGGCGGCAGATCGGACCTTCGTCGACCAGGTAGGGCCGCTCGCGGTTATAGAAATCTTTCGCTTTCAGCATGGCCTGCGTGGCATCGCGCGTGGCCTTCTGCAGTATCTGCAGCATGCGCGGCGCCTGCTGCGCCGTCAGCTCGATGTCGAGGCTGCAGGAGAAGTGCTGCAGCATCTGCGCCGAACCCAGTGCGGCGTCCGCAGAGGCCATTTCCCAGCGCGGCGTGCCCTGCAGCGCACGCGTTTCACGGAAGATGCGTCGATCGGCCTCGGAGGTGGCATCGCCCTTCTGCGGCGCGGGTGGCAACACCACCATCAGGTCGGTGCCTGCGGAAAGGTAGCCACCGGGAGTGCGGGGAGGCGCGCCGGCAGTTGCAGATGGAGCTTGCGCCGAAGTCGCAGGTGACGAGGAGGGGGGTGCAGTGGTCATCGGTGCCGCAGCGGGCGCTGCCGCTGCGGCGAAGCCCATGGCGCCGCCTGTCGCCACCAGTGTCACCAGCTGAGAGATCCGTCTTCCCGTAATCCTCATCATCCACTCCGTGGGCGAAACGCCTTCATCACGCCTTCGTTCGTTTCGAGGCGAGGTCCGCCGATCAGGTCGATACAGTAAGGAATTGCGGGAAACACCGCCTCAAGATTTTCGCGGATCGACTTGGGTTTTCCGGGCAGGTTCACGATCAGTGTGCGACCGCGGATGCCCGCCGTCTGGCGCGACAGGATGGCGGTGGGCACGTATTTCAGTGAGGTGGCGCGCATCAGCTCGCCAAAACCCGGCATCTCGCGCTCTATCACCCGCAGCGTGGCCTCGGGGGTGACATCGCGCGGTGCGGGGCCGGTGCCACCGGTGGTGACGATGAGGCAGCAGCCCGCGACATCCGCCTGGCGGATCAGTTCGCTGCTGATCACGTCGACTTCATCCGGAACCACGCGGTATTCCAGCTCAAAGGGCGTGGTCAGCCACTCGCGCAGCAGCGCCGCGCAGGCCTGTCCCGGCTCATCCGAATAGATACCGGCGGCGGCCCGGTCGGAAATGTTCAATACGCCGATTCGTGTGCTCATGCCGGCAGCTTAGCGCAGCCGGCATGCGGCAAGAGTGGCTAGCGGCCGCCCCAGACCTCATCGGCGATTTGCACCACCAGCTCCAGTTTGCGGCGCTGATCGTCCCAGCTGATGGCATTGCCTTCAGCCGAGCTGGCAAAGCCGCACTGTGGCGACAACGCCAGCTGTTCCAGCGGTGCGTGGCGCGCGGCCTCGTCGATGCGCCGCTTGATGTCGTCCTTGTCCTCGAGCTGCCCGGTCTTGCTGGTGATCAGGCCCAGCACCGCGATCTTGCCCTTCTTCAGATGACGCAAGGGACGGAAGTCGCCGCTGCGCGCGTCGTCGTACTCGAGGAAGTACGCATCGATGTTCATCTGCGACAGCAGTGCCTCGGCCACGGGTTCGTAGTCGCCGCTGGCTGCAAAGGTGCTCTTGAAGTTGCCGCGGCACAGGTGCATGGCCAGCAGCATGCCCGCGGGCTTGCGTGCCACGACCTTGTTGACGAAATTCGCGTAGCGCTGCGGCAGCTCATCGGGATCGTCACCACGGACACGCGCGGCCTCGCGCATCTTCGGATCGCAGAGGTAGGCGAGGTTGGTGTCGTCGAGCTGCACATAGCTGCAGCCCGCAGCAGACAAAGCCTGCAGCTCATCACCATAGGCGCGCGCCACGTCGTCGTAAAACGCGGATTCGAGTTCGGGATAGGCCTCGCGGCTGATGCCATCGCGGCCACCGCGGAAGTGCAGCATGGTGGGAGAGGGAATGGCCACCTTGGCCGTGCAGCCCGCGCACAGGCAGCTCTGCAGGTGAAGGAAGTTGTCCACCTCGATATTGCGGGTGTGCCGCACCTTGTCGATGACGCGGATCACCGGCGGACGCAGCTCTTCCGAGCCGTCGGCGCGGCGGGTGATTTCCGGCAGCGTGGTCTGCACACCGCCCAGCTGATCCAGGAAGTCGATGTGGAAATATTCGCGGCGGTATTCGCCGTCGGTGATGCTCTTGAGCCCCACTTGCTGCTGAAAGTTAGCGATTTCCGCGACAGCGCGATCCTCGATGGCCCGCAGCTGTTGCGCCCCGATTTCTCCCTTGGCAAAGCGCGCCCGGGCCTCGAGCAGGTAGGGCGGGCGCAGGAAGCTGCCCACATGGTCGTGACGGGCCGGCAGCCGCGGCGCGGCTGCAGGAATCTGGGGGCTGGAGATTGCGGCGTTCATGGCCCCATGCTGCCTCCGGGAACAAATGAATAAAAATGATATTATTTCAGTTATAGATGAAATCCATTCATGCCAAACCTCCCAACCGGAATCTCGATCGCATCCACCTGCTGATACTCAGGGAGGTGGATCGGCAGGGTTCCATGACGGCGGCAGCCGAGGCACTGCATCTCACCCAGTCCGCCCTCAGTCATGCCATGCGCAAGCTGGAGCGACAGCTGGGAACCGAGCTGTGGCTGCGCGAGGGGCGCAGCCTGCACCCCACCGAGGCGGGGCTGTATCTGTTGAACGTGGCCAACCATCTGCTGCCGCAGCTGGAGCATGCCGAGTCCAATCTCAGGCAGATGGCGCGCGGCACGCGCGGCACACTGCGCATCGGCATGGAATGCCATCCCTGCTATCAATGGCTGCTGAAGGTGGTGGCGGAATACCTGCCGCAGTGGCCGGATGTCGATGTGGATGTGAAGCAGAAATTCCGCTTCGGTGGCATCGGGGCGCTGCTCGACCATGAAATCGACCTGCTGGTGACACCTGATCCGGAAGCACGCCCCGGGCTGCGCTTCGAGCCGGTGTTCGACTACGAGCAGGTGCTGGTGGTGCCACGATCGCATCCGCTGGCCAAGGCACGGTTCGCAGAGCCTGCGCAGGTCGCAGAAGAAGTGCTGATCACCTACCCGGTGGCCATCGAGCGACTCGACATCTACACCTTGTTCCTGATGCCGGCGGGCGTGACGCCGCGTGCGCACCGCACCATCGAATCAACCGACCTCATCCTCGAGATGGTGGCCTGTGGGCGCGGAGTCGGTGCGCTGCCGCGCTGGCTGGTCGAGGAGCGCATGAAGGATGTGGCCATCGCGCCGGTCAGGCTGGGGCGGCGCGGCGTGCCGAAGAAAATCCATCTGGGCCTGCGCCAGGATGATCTGGGCCGCGCCTGGCTCAAGGCCTTTCTGCAGACTGCGCGTCGCGGGCGTTGAGCGGCACGCCGCCGCGGGCCTTCAAGTACCGCAGAAGGTCTGCAGCACTCGCTCCTCCGGTCGCGCCGGCAGCCGGTATTCCATAAAGGCCGCGTGCTCATCGAAGGGGCGCTGCAGCAGCTTCAGCAGCGTGTGAAAGGGTTGCAGGTCGCCGTCGGTGGCTGCAATCAATGCCGCCTCGACGCGGTGATTGCGTGGAATGTAGGCTGGATTGATGCGCAGCATCGCTGCACGGCGCTGCTCCACGGGGATGGACTCGCGCTCGAGACGTTCGCGCCAGCGGCCGAGCCATGCCTCGAATGCTGCGGATTCACCGAGCTGCTCCCGTAGCGTCTGTCCGCTGGAAGGTGACAGTGCGTCCGCCAGCGCGCGGAACGTCAGGGTGAAATCTGCCGCGGCGTCGCGCATGAGCTGCAGCAGGGCGCTGGCCAGTTCGGTGTCTCCATCTTCAGCGGTAGTCAGGCCCATCTTGCCGCGCAATCTGTCCAGAAAGCCGGTGTCGAACTGGGCGATGAACGGTTCGATGATGGCCGTGGACAGTTCCACTGCACGCTCCGTGTCGGCATCGATCAGCGGCAGCAG
>DATNCK010000166.1:0-3883 GCA_035571575.1 Steroidobacteraceae bacterium
CAGGCAGTGCCCGCCGCAGTATCGATGCCCAGATGCAGCACCCGGCCTTCGCCGGAATGTGCGCGCCACAGCTGCACGCGCTGCGCGTCGCGCTCCGGATCAGCGGGAATGCAGATCACCACATCGCGCGCCTTGCGCCACGCGGCGTTCTCCGCCTCCGGACTCGACTCCAGCAGCTGCACGCGAGCAGCCTGCGGTGCGCGCAGGCGCGCCAGCATGGCCCGCGCGCGCTCTTGGCTGCGGTTCCACAGCAGCACGTCGCCGGTGTCGAGAAAAGGCAGGATGGTTTCAGCGAGCTGGCCCGCGCCGATCAGCAGCGTCGGGCCGGGCAGAGTGCCGCCCAGCAGTCGTCGCACCAGCGAGCCATAAGTGGCGCTGCCCAGGCCGACCACATGTTCGCTGCGCACCTCTTTCGTGTCCTGCAGCAGGCGCTGCATCCAGGGACGCAGCTCGCGCGCGGATGCCACCTGCGTGGCTTCATAGTCGCGCCAGGCCTGCTTGATCTGGCCGAAGATCTCCGTCTCGCCTGCGATCTCGCTCATCAGGCCGCTGGATAGCTGCAGCAGAAAGCGATACGCCTCGGCGCCGTTGAACAGCTCGTAGCCTGACGCGGCCGCTTCCATCGGTGCGGGCTGCGACTCGACCGGCAACACCGCGATGCGCACTTCGCGCAGGCAGGTGCTGATCGCACAGGCATCGGGCAGCAGCGCAGGCTCGATACTCGCTGCCTTGCGATTCAATGCGATGAGCTGCGACAGGGCCATGCCGGCAGCGTAGAAAGGCCACCGGCCGGATTTGTCATGCCAGCGTCACCGCCGCCAGTTGGCGGCGCGAGATGCGAAGCTCAACGCCTGTTGTTGAGAATAATTCTCAAATAATGGGTCAAATTCAGGCGGGCAGGCCTTCGTCCTTGCGTGCCTGCTGCACGGCAGGCCGCGCGCGCACCCGCTCATAAAATGCCGTCAGCATCGGCAGATGCTCGACGTTGACGCCCACACGTTCGCGCCAGCTCAGGGTTACATAGAGATAGGCATCCGCGACCGTGAAATTCTCGCCGGTGAGATAGGGCTTGCTGCCCAGCGCCTTTTCGACGAAGGCATATCGCTGCACCACCAGTTCGCGCTGCAAGGTCTTCATGTCTTCCGTCGTAGTGGGCCGGAACAGCGGCGAGAGGTTCTTGTGCACCTCGGAATTGATGTAGCCCAGCCACTCCAGGACCTTGAAGAAGCCCAGCGTTCCCGGTGCTGGCGCGAGCTTGCGCGATGCATCGAGGCCGGCAATGTAACTGAGCACGGCGACGTTTTCGGTCAGCAGTGTGCCGTCATCGAGCACCAGCGCGGGCACATAGCCCTTGGGATTGAAGGCCGTGTAGTCCTTGCCATCCGCGGTCTTCTTGGTCGCCCGATCCACCGCGTAATGCTCGAAGGCCACTCCCGTCTCGATCAGGCTGATGTGCGAGGCCAGCGAGCAGGAACCGGCGAGATGATAGAGCTTCATGATGAAAACCTCGGTGATACGGTGCTTTTGCTATTTGATCGACGCCAGGAAGGGAATGAACACGCGCCTGGCGATTTCGCCGTTGTTCAATTCTTCGTTCATGAAGTGGCCATTGCCCTTGATGCCGAAGTCTTCCTGCAGTCGTGCCAGCTTGGCATCCGCGCCCAGCTGGTTCAACGTCTGCGGGAAGCAATGGGCCTGCGGCGTGAACATCGGCGTCGACTGCGGCGACACCACCACCAGTATTTTCTTGCCCGCGAAGGCCGGCGCCGTGTGCAGGCTTTCTTTGGGTTGCAGGCTGCACGGGTCGAGGCCGGCACGCTCGGCGGGCAGCTTCAAGGTCTTGATGGTTTCGCCTTGAGTCAGCGAAGGTTTGAAAGTGATCAGCGGCGCCAGCGTATCGGTGATGCCCATCACCGGTTCGATGGCCAGTACCGCCTTCACCAGATTGGGACGTGCCTCAACGGCCAGCCAGCCGGATGCGCCGCCGGCTGAATGCGTGACCACAATCGCCGGGCCGATGCGATCCAGTAGTTCCGCGAGATCCTGCTTCAGCACGGCATTGGAGGCGGTGGGGCCGGGCTCAGAGCTGGCGGTGTGCTGGATCACCTCAGGCGATTTGGCGGCCCCGCCGCCAGGATATTGCTTGCTCTGCAGCGTGAAGGTATTGGCGATGAATTCGGTGGTGGGCACCGGCTGCAGCGCGCCGTAGCCACGATTGTTCGGCGAGCGGCCATGTGCCGGACGATCGACGAAGTAGACATCGAAGCCCGCGGCCAGAAAGTAATCCAGCCAGCCATCCCGGCCGTCCGGCGTGCCCATCCAGTCCGTGGCCTGTCCGCCTCCGCCGTGTACCAGTACCAGCGGATATGGATGCTGCTTCTTCGCCACGAGCTGGAAGCCCACGTACATCTGGCCTTCGATGCCGGTGCCGGTGGTTTTCGCGGTCGCACCAGGAGATGTGGTGTCCACGCTCTTGGTGCGTGCGCCCACCCAGAAGAAGCCCTGGTCACGCAAGCTGATGGGGCCGGCTTCGCCTCCAGCGCGCGCCCCATCGGCCATCAACACCGTACAGCCCAGCAGGGCTGCAACGAAAGTGCTCAGCAGAGCACGGCTGTCTTTGATCATAGATGCCCCAATTTTTTTTCGGCCCCGCGGATTCTATTCCGGTCCGGGCAGTCGCAACGTGAATCGGCAATGCCCCGGCTGACTTTCGACATTGATCTTGCCGCCATTGAGCTGCACGATCTGCCGCGACAGCGCCAGACCAATGCCCGTGCCGCCGGTTCGGGTAGTGAAAAACGGCACGAACACCTTGTCCAGGATCGCCGGCGCAATCCCCGGGCCATTGTCAGTCACCTGGATCAGCACGCGGCCCGGGAATTCGCGACTGCCGCGCAGCTCGATGCGCGCATCGGCCTGTCCAGCCAGCGCGTCCTGGGCATTGCGCAGCAGATTGATCAGCACCTGTTCGATCTGCTGGGCATCCGCATGCAGCACCGTGCCCGGGTCTGCCGATACCTCGAGCAGGATGCCGGATTGATCCAGCTCCGGCTTCTTCAGTCGCGCCACGCGTTCGAGCAGCGCGGCGGCAGGGATTTCGGCAGGCAACGGCGCGGGTGGATTCGAAAACTGCCGATAGGCCTGGATGAACCGCGCCAATCCGCTGCTGCGCTCGTGGATGACTTCTATGCTCTCCGCCACGTCTTCGGTACGCGCGATGATCGTTCCCGTGGGCTGTGCGCCCATGGTGTCGCGCAACAGTCCGCTCAAGGTCATGATGGGCGTCAGCGAGTTCATCATCTCGTGTGTCAGCACCCGCGTCAGCGTCTGCCAAGCTTCCACATCGCGGGATTCCAGTTCGTCGCGGATGTCATGGCAGAAAACGACGGTGAAGCGTTCGTCCAGCAGTGTGAAGCGCCGCGCATGCAGCAGCAGCAGCGCGCGTTCTCCAGCCACTTGTAGTTCGATCTGTGCGCGCTCGTCGTTCTGCAGGCTCATCAACTGCGCCGGCAGGCGTGGATCGGTGCTGGCCAGCGAGGCGATACCTGCCCCCGGCGAACCCAGCAGATCACGCGCGGCCGCATTGGCGAAGGCGATGCGACCGCTGGCGTTGAAGCACAGCACCGCGGCGCCCACATGCTCGACCACATCGCGCAGCAGGTCGTCACTGGCGGCACGGCGCAGGTCCAGGCTTTGATAGGTGTGGATCAGTGTGCGCGAAGCTTCTTCATATTCGACAAAGGATGCGCCGCGCCGCCGCCGCGGCAGTGCCGAGGTGAAGTCGCCGCCGGCAACGGCGCGCAGCAGATTGCGCAGGTCGCGCGTGCCGCTCTCCACGTAGCGGATCAGCTCCGCGATGCACACCACCAGCAGCGCGGCACAG
>DATNCK010000167.1:0-6251 GCA_035571575.1 Steroidobacteraceae bacterium
CCGGCGCATTGCGTCGCCGGGCCGGCCTTTTTCATTTGCGCGGCACCTCCCGGCGCCGCCGGTCGCGCAATGGGCGGCATCGAGGTTGGCCGCTACAATCGCCACCATCAGGCGACCCGCCAAGGGAAGGCCGGGAGACCCTCGATGCATGATCTCTCCAATGAGTTGCGGCAATTGCCACGGGACCCGGCAACCGACGCCGCGCTTCTGCAGGCCCTGCGACTGGAAGGGCGTGAAGTCTTTTCCATTCGCCGTGAGCTGCTGTTTGTGCTCTATGTCGGCGTCGCGACACTGGTCGCCGGCGTCGGTGTACTGATCAAGGCCAATATCAGCCGCATCGGACCGGTGGCGCTGCTCTCAGGCATCTTCGCCGCCGCCGCGCTGTGCTATGCACTGGCCCTCCGCGCACGCGGCGCCAGGCGCGAACGCTCACTGGGCGAAGATTACGTGCTGCTGCTCGGGGCGCTGCTGTTCAGCACCGCAGTGGGCTACGCCGAAGTGAAGTTCCGCGTGTTCGGCGCCAACTGGTCCTGGCACCTGCTATGGTTGACACTGTGGCATCTGGCCAGCGCCTATTTCTTCCGCTCGAAGCTGGTGTTGTCCGTCGCTATCACGGGGTTTGCCAGCTGGCTGGGCGTGCAGGCGCAGCTCGGTGCATTGTTCGAGCCGCGATATCGCCTGCTGGGTCTGGCGCCACGCGCCCTGTTCTGCGCAGTGATCCTCTATGACGCCAGCCGGTTGCATCGTTACGAGCAGCCCGAGCGCAGCAGCGGCTTTCGCGATGTCTATCTGCAGTTCGCCGTGAACTTCGGTTTCTGGGGTGCGTTGGCGCTGGGTGTGGACCCTGCCACGCGCTGGATCGGCGCACTGATACTGCTGGCGCTGGCCGTGGCAGTGACCCATGCGGGACTGACTGAGCGTCGCGAAAGTTTCCTGATCTACGCCCTGGGTTACAGCGCCATCGGCCTCATATGGCTCGAGGTGCTGGTGCTGCGCGATTTCGCGTTGGTGTCATGGCTGGGCCTGTTCACCGTGGTTGGTGCGGTGGTGCTGCTGCTGAACCTGCGCGCGCGCCTCAAGGAGTCCACATGATCGTCGCGCGACCCACGGCCGCGCAGGAACGCTGGCTGCTGCTGGCCGGTCGCTATCCCTTGTTGCGGGCCGCTGCTGAAAATGCCGGAAACGGCGGCGGCTGGAAGACCACGACCTGGCTGGCGCGTTGCCTGGGCTTCGTACTCGGCTTGATCGGCGCAGGCATGTTCGCCGGCATACTGGCGCCGTTTCATTCGCCCTGGCTGATCGGCGGATTGCTGTTGATGGTCGTCGCGGAGTGGCTGGTGGCCCAGCGACGGGTTTTCCGCTCCGGTGTTGAAGAAGCCCTGTATCTCTGTGGCGCTCTTGCAGTGGTGGCGCAGATCCTGATCTGGAACAGCTCGGGTCACCATGAAGATATTGGCGTGGCGCTTCTCGCCACCGCCGTTCTGCTGGTGGGCTGGCGACTGCTGAACCCGATATTCACCACGCTGGCCGCGGCAGGTTTCTCGCTGGCCATCGCCGCAGGCGGAGGTCATCTCTTCGACAGCGGTCGGATGCATGAGGTGGCCGCGGGCATATTTTGCGCGGCGCTGGCGGTGATCGCGCTGGTTCTGGGTGGCCGCATGTGGCGACGCCCGGCCCATGATCACATCCTCGACGGACTGGTGATGCTGATGCCCTGGCTCTCCTATGTCTGGCTGCAAGGGCATTTCTGGTACATCGACCCGCTGCTGCGTCGTGCGCTGCCAGCCCTTGCCGTTGCCTGCGCCTTCTTCGTGGTGAACTGCGTCGTCGGTGTGAGAAGGAGACAGCATGCCCCGCTCATCGGTGCGCTCGGCGGCCTGGCCTGCATCTGCCACGGACTGGCGCTGGTGGTGCACTGGCCGCTGCATTGGAAAATGATTGTCTCGGGCGCGGTATTGCTGGCAGCTGCAGTGCTGCTCGACCGTCGACTCCGGCATGCCCGTGACGGCATTACATCACAGGCACAGGTGGAGCCTGCGGGTCTGGATCTGGTACAACTCGCCGCAGCGGCCCACCTGACACCAGTCCCCGCGACGCACGCCGAGGCCGCTGTGCACGGGCAGGGCGGCAGCTTCGGCGGAGGTGGCGCCAGCGGCAGATTCTAGTGCTTCACAGTTTTCTTCGCGGGCGCGGCCTGAATCGGCGTCTCGGTATGCATGACGCACTGCCAGCGATCGCCATCCTGGATCCAAGTCGACGTGTCGTTCATTTCCTGCACTTCGACCTTGGAGTCGTTGCGGGTGCGGATGCTCTGCTTCACCTTGTACGTAAGGATGGCAGTGGCGTCATTCGGGAACACCACGTCCATGTCGCGCAGCTCGAATTCCGTCAGCACCATCGATCCGTTCTTCGCCATGTTCCGGTAGCCGGCGTGATCGAACTTCATCGCGCCATGGGAGCTGACCATCAACGCAGGTTCTGACAGCAGATCCGTGGCGGCCTCAGTATCCTGATCCACGATGGCCTGCCAGAATTTCCGTTCCAGTCGCACCAGCGTTTCGGTGGGTGTGGGCATGGTCGTCTCCTTCCCGTTGGAAGTGCCATCTTCCACACAAAGCGATGCTCGTTTGGATCAGGCTTCATCCCCCATCCCCGTGGGGGATTTCCTACACCAGGATGGTGCCGGCGGCGCTATGCTGCTCAACGAGACAATTGATCGAGGTGAGCCGTGACTGATGTTGTCCAGCACGTGGAGCAGGGTGGGCGCGGCGAGTTTTTCATCGAGCGCGATGGCGCACGCGTCGCGGAAATGACCTATCGTCGCACCGGTGAATCAGCCATAGTGATCGATCATACGGAAGTGGACGTCAGCCTGCGGGGCGGCGGGGTCGCCCGCCAGTTGCTCGATGCCGCGGTGGCCTGGGCGCGGCAGAACCACATCAAGATCACTCCCGCCTGCTCCTACGTAGTGGTGCAGTTCGCACGCGACAAGTCGCTGCAGGACGTGAAAGCCTAGCGCTTCAGCACGAACCGATCGATCCAGGGCTGTAGTTCTTCGGCCCACACTTCGAAGCCCGCTGCCTGCATGCCGGCATTGTACATTCCGGATATCGCCGGGTAGCGCCACAGTTTCTGGTCGTGGATGCCGCTGGAAAGGAAGAAGCGTTCGCCGATGTCGGCGTAGAAAACGTTCTTGTTGTCGACGAGAGGAGCGAACGACGCGGCATTTTCCTTCGCCACTTTTCGCCACATATCGTGGTTCAGTTCGCCGCGCGGGAAGTCCGCAAACAGCAGGATTTTTGCCTGCGGCTGATACTGCCTGATTTCCGCGATGATGGGCGCATAGATGCCGACCACCTGCTCCCGGGTGGCGCTGCCGCCAGCTCCCAGCCACGTCTGCACGATGACCAGCTTCGCCTGGAATCCGGAGAGTTCGCCATGGCGCATGCGCCAGATGAGACTGTCGCGCTGCGTACCCTGCGAGCCGAAGTTCGCGGCCTTGAGCTTGCCGAAGTGCTTGTCCCACACGGGCCGGCCGCGATCCTTCCACCAGAACATCTCAGAATTGGTGGTGCCGAAGAGCACCATGTCGATCTGGCCCCGCTGTGCCAGCTTGATGGCACGGTCATGTCGATCGGCTTCCAGCGCCGTGGATAGCGCGCCCCGCGGAGCGTTCGCCGAAGACACCCACACGGCTTCAGGATGCTCGGCGACCTGCGTCACCACTTTCTCGGACTGCTGCGCCCAGGCGCCATATCCCAGCATGCTGCCCAACATGGCGATGCCGCCCGCAGCCGCCATCTTCTTCGAGCGGCTGCGGGGCGCCTGATCCAGCATCTGGATTCGCTCGCCCAGCCTGCGCGCCGACGCACTGGTCCAGGTGCAGCCCAAAGGCAGATAGGAGGCCGCAATCTGGGTCTTCAGCAGTGCCTCCGCATAGGTGCGACGTTGAGTGGGATGCGTCGCGATGACCTGGGCGTCGCAGGCCAGTTCCTGGTCTTCGCGCACGCATCTGGCTGCCACATGCGCCAACGGATTGAACCAGCTCAGGCTGCGCGCCAGCTCCAGCAGGCCATTGATCACCGTATGACCTGAAATGCGATGCACTTCTTCATGCGCGAGTATCAGTGCGCACTCTTCGGTGTTGAAGCGGGTCGAGAAATCCGCTGGCAGCAGCAGCCTGGGACGCAGCACGCCCACAAGGGCTGGTCCCGCGCTGGGATCTGATGCCAGCCGGCGTGTGCTGTAGATCGAACGGGTGAGCAATACGCCGGCACCCAGCAGCCAGAGCCCGAAGGCCCACTCGGCCGCGGAGGGCCCGGAAGCCTGCTGCACCGCCGGACCGACAGACGATGAACTGCTTTCAAGCGGGCCTGGTGCACTCTGCGTAGCGGCATCTCCCGCAACGACGGACATGGGCGCGATGGTCATGACGCGCTCGCGCGGCGGCAGGGCGCTCGCCGCCACGGCCATGGGAACGATCAGCCACATCCAGTAGTTGATGGTCGCGCCACGCTGGCGCGCACCGAATCGTCGCAGCAGGAGCACCAGCAGGATGGCCGCAGTGCCGATCAGTTGGGCGCGGAGCAACGCGCCGAGAATGATTTCAGCGTTCACGATCGAGCCTCCGCACCAGGCGCTTGAGCTCTTCCAGCTCCTCGCGACTCAGGCGTCCGCGTTCCGAGAACTGCGTGACGAAGGGCGCGATCTTTCCACCGAACAGGCGATCGATGAGATTGCGACTCTGCTGATGCACGTAGTCTTCGCGACGCACCAGCGGCCGATACAGATAGCGACGGCCATCGGGTGTGGCGGCGAGAGCCTTCTTCTTCACCAGCCGCGTGAGAAAAGTGCGAATCGTGCCCGCGGACCAGTCATTGTCGTTATCCAGCGCCGCCACGACATCTTCCGCGCTCAGCGGACCGGCTGCGCTCCAGAACACTTCCAGCACCTGGCTTTCTGCTTCGCTGATTTTCATTGTCGGATACAGATGTATTAGTGAGTAGATAATACATCCGTATTAGCAGACGTCAAGCGCGACGGGTTCTGGCAGGCAGGGCGCTTCGCCGCAAAGGCGAAGCGCCCGCTGCTTCAACGATCGCAGAGCTCCAGCGTGCCGCTGTGGCTCTTCAGGCGGATGCTGGCCTTGCCTTCACCCCGCGTCCCCGTGAGACGCTTGCCGCTGGAACGATCCTTGAGTTCGATCTCGCGATCGAAGCAGTTGCGGATGTGGCCGCTGAATGTATTCACGTCGTAGTTGAAGCCCGATGCGGCCTGCGCGTTGACCTTGACGCGGCCACTGACAGAGGAGAGCTCCAGGTCGCCCTCGCTGGCCAGCGAGCCACGCAGCGTGATGTCTCCCGACACGACATTGGCATGCACATCGACCGCGCCCTGCAGGTCGATGTCGAGATCGCCGCTGACGGAACGGGCCTCCACGTCGCCTCCGACATGATTGAGTGTCACGGTGCCGCTGACGGAGGCGGCGCGCAGGCGTACCGCCGCGCCGCTGCCTGTCAGGTCGATATTGCCACTCACGGAATTTAGTTCCAGATCGCTGCCCGCGCTGTCGGAACGGATATCGCCACTGACAGATCTCACACGCTGCCTGCCGCGCAGGCCATTGAGGGAGACGTCCGCACTGACCGTTTCGATCTCGGTCTGTGCATCGGCCGGTACGCGGATCTTCAGCCGTGCTTCACCAGCCCCCCAGTCGTAGCCGTGCCGGTCCCTGTCCCAGCTCTTCAGCACCACCTTGATGTCGACAAAGCCATTGTCGGTCTTCACATCCACGCGCTCGACGTTGGATTCCAGTTCGCCCTGCACATCCACCTCGCGACGGTCCCAGCTGCTGACCGCCACCGATCCGGCGATGTTGTTGATCAGCACGCGATTCTGTGTGCCGATGGGCACCTGCCTGGTGAACGGAGTGCTGGCCGCATGGGCGACCACGGCGCTCAGGCTCAGCAGTGCTGCAGAGAGCAGTGTCCATTTCCTGTTCATGATCAGATCTCCTGGGTGGAGCCGTCGAATGCATCGACGGCGGTCAATACACGCAATTCTTCCTGACTGGTGCTGAGGAACAGCTCCTGCAGCAGGGCATTGCCGGAATCGCGGCCGAGTTCCGTTTCAATGTTCTTGATGGCCGTCTGCACGGCCTGCAGGCTGTCGCGCACGCGCTTCTGTGCATCGGGCGGCAGATGCGCCAGCTTGTCGGGAAGCGCGCGCAGCAGTGACTCGCGCTGGCTCTG
>DATNCK010000168.1:0-7615 GCA_035571575.1 Steroidobacteraceae bacterium
GTGGGAGGGAATCTGGCCAGCACCGCCATGGAACTGGCGGGCGCAGCCAGCGGGTCCTGGGGCGATACGCCGGCAAAGTACGGCATTACCAGACGACCAGGCGCGCCGGGCTGAGGTGAAGGCGGCGCTCGTCCCTCGCCGGTGGGAATCGCGGTGTAGGCCGAATCACCTCCGAAGCCGCCGCCTGCCAGACTCAGTCCGGCGCAAAGCACGCCGATCGCACCAGGCGCCGGCAGGTTCTCCTTCTGGAACCATGCCACGGCCATGCCGGTGAGCATGCCACCGGCCGAGCAACCGTAGATGCCGATGTTCTCCGGACGGTATGTTTTCAGCAGCTCACGATAGGCGGCCGCGACGTCTTCACTGGCAGCCGGGTGCTTGAAGCGCGGACTCTGCCGATAGTCGAGGCTCACCACACGGATCTGGCCCAACGCTGCGGTGGGAATGGATTCCAGTTCTGCACAGCCGGGCCAGCAACCCATGAAGCCTCCGCCATGCAGGTTGATCAGAACCCGGTGACGGTTGCGCGCCGACACTCCCTTGGTTGGCATGTAGTCGTAGGCGTGTACGCCGCCCAGACTGATGTCGCGGCGCTCGACCACAAACACTTCTTGCTGGCGTTTCAGGTAGCCGGCGATGAGCGGCGGAATTCCATTGTCAGGTCCCCGTGCTTGCAGGAGAGAGGGATCAGGTTTCAGGTGATTGCGCAGGTAGGCGCGTCCTTCGGCACTGAGGAATTCCGAAGGGGGTATAGCGTACGAGGGCACGAGCACTGTGCCGTCGGCATCGATCTGCACGGCTGCCGGTGTCCGAGTTGTCTGCGCTGTCAGCCCGCCGCTGAGGAGCAGGCTGGCGTAGAAGCCCACGCTGATCGCCTTACGCAGCCCGCGTCTGTGCGTCCTTTGACTGGACATGGATGCCTCCCGCTCGTTGCCGTCCCGGACTGTACCGTTCACGGCAAACGTTTGCACGGCCACCGCGCCGTGTGTGAACCAGGCTAACCGGAGCGGACTCTGCGCGGCCGTACGGAGGTTTCTGCGCGGCGCCGGGCGTCGCGGATGGAGGGCACCGCGCGATAGTGTTCCCGCAGACTGGAAGCGCGCACCACCAGCTGCGTCGGGATGACCACCGGGGCCGCCTGCTCATGGCGGGTGATTTTCAGCAGGCCTTCGACCAGAAAACGGGCACCGGCGCGGCAATCCTGGCGGATGGTGGTCAGCGGCGGAGTGGTGTGGGCCGCGAAAGGGATGTCGTCGAAACCTACTACCGCCACGTCGGCCGGCACTTTCCGGCCGCGCTCCGTCAGTGCGCGCATCGCACTCATGGCAAATACATCTGAGCAGGCGACCAGGCCATCGAATTCCACATTGGCACCCAGCAGTCCGCCGATGGCGTGGTACACCGTGTCGCTGCCGAAGCGCACGGGTACCTGCAGATTCGGCGCCGTGGCGATACGGGCCTCAGCCAGTGCACTGAGGTGCCCCTGCAGGCGCGCAGCCACTTCGGGTGCCGCCGGGTCGCCGAGAAATACGATGCGCCGGCAGCCCTGCGAAAGCAGATGTGCGGTGGCATCGTGGCCGCCGGCTTCGTTGTCTGAGCCTACCGTTACATAGCGCTGGCCGGGAATCCGCGCTCCCCACACCACCGTGGGAAACTCCCCGGCGTGCCGGTTCAGCGAATCGTGATGCAGGCTTTGTCCGATCACGATGACACCGTCGGCGCGTCGGCCACGTGCCAGATGATTGATCCAGTCGCCGGGGTCATCGGTAACTTTGGCGAGCAGCATGTTGTAGCCGCAGGCGGACAGCTCATCGGCCACCGCGCCCAGGATCTCGAGGAAGAACGGGTCGGAAAAACTCTGGTTGGCGGCGTGAGACAGGGGGATGACTACACCAATGGTGCGGGTCTGGCCTGTACGCAGGCTGCTTCCGGCCGCGTCCACCCGATAGTCGAGCTGTTCGGCAGCCGCCAACACCACGCGCCGCGTCTTCTCGGAAATGAGCGGGTTGCCGGCCAGCGCCCGGGACACCGTTGAAAGTGACACGCCGGCGCGACGGGCCACTTCAGCCATCTTGCTACTCGGTGGACGCCGCTTGCCTCGCATTGAGGAACTATAGCAGCCGCAAGGTTGCCGAATCAGGCTTGCGTGACTGAAAGGATGTGAAACTTCAGCGTTGTTCCGGACCGGGAGACGTTCAGGCTGTGATCGGCCGAGGCCAGATCCACGCGCAGCAGCGCCTCGGCACCCGCATTATGCCAGCGCATCTCGAGCACCTCCGGCGCCGAGGGCAACAGTTCAAAGATACCCTGGAATGCCGGATGAGTATTACGAAGTCGAATCAGCGACAGCAGGTCGGCGACCACAGGGCGGCTGAGCGCTTCTTCGATCTCACCGCGCGTGTAGTGATGGCGATTGATGTCGCGGCCCACGCCGGTGCGGGCGAGCAGCGCCATGTCATTCACTCCAGCCAGCAGGCCGACGTAGTAGACCTGCGGAATGCCGGGCAGGAAGAACTGGATGGCGCGACACAGCAGATATCGCAGCTCATCGCGCGCCAGCGCATCGAAGAATGTGCAGTTGACCTGATACAGATCGAGATTCGATGCCGCGGCTCCCGTGGCTCGCAGACTGTCACCACTGCTATTGGCGTGAATCTGTCGCACCAGCCGATCAATGCCGTCATTGGGTACCAGGCCCGGCATGCTGCCCGGATCGTGGGCGTCGGCACCGACGTCGATGACTCCGATGCCATCATGGGTGTCGAGCACCGTGAGGCAGTTCGTGGGGCGTATCGCGATCCAGTCTTTCAGATACCGCGCCGTGCCTGAGGTGAAGCCATGCAGCACCAAAGGCGGCAGGGCGAAGTCATAGACCCAGTCCACTTGTTCAGCAATGTGGATCTGCAGCTGGTGATGCGAATGGATTTCCACCAGCACTTCCAGGCTCAGTGCCTTTGCCCGCGCGGCAAACTCGCGGATGAAAGCGAAGGTCTCCGGCATCATGAAGCAGCTCGCGCCAGCTTTCTTGACGGCATAGCCCACTGCATCGAGCCGTATCAGCCGAACTCCGTTCGCGGCCAGGATTCTGAGAATGGCATCGAGATATCGCCGGCCTTCCGGATGGCGCACATCGATGTCCAGTTGTTCCGCGGTGAACGTGGTCCACAGGATGCGACGTGATCCATCGGCCAACGTCATCGGTGTGAAGGGCAGGCCGGGGCGCGGGCGATAGATGGCCAGCAGGTCTCGTTCCGATGCCCCCTCGGGGAAGACATTGTCCAGGGTCAGAAACAAGCCGTGGTAGCGACTGCTATCGCCATGGGCTGAAAAATCCAGGAACTGCGGTGAATGGCTGGAGATGTGATTGACGATCACGTCGGACATGATCTCGACATCGGCAGACAATGCACGCACGTCATCCCAACCACCCAGACGTTCGTCCACCTGCGTATGGTCTATGGGATCGAAGCCCGCATCCGAGCCGTCGATGGGATGAAAGAAGGGCAGCAGGTGCACGCCACCGAACAATCCGGACAGCGGGCCCGCGAGCAGTTGCCGCAGACCGCGCAGCGTGCCGCCGAGACGATCTGCGTAGCAGATCAGCTGAACCTGGTTCTTCATCCCGGTGAGTTGCCCAGCGACGCGCCCTCAAGACGGTTGCGCGAAGGATCCCGCAACCAGTTGGCCAGCAATCCTGCCAGCAGCAGTGCGGAGAACACCGTGGCCAGTACGAAACCAGCCCGCGGTGTCTGCCAGGCGTCGCTGACGGCGCCCATCGCGAACGGACCTGCAGCAGCCGCCAGTGCGGTGAAGAACAGGATCACGCCTGCTGCGGCGCCATGCTGATGCTTTGGAAAGCAGCTGATCGCTTTGGAGTTGAGCGTGGGGTACACGATGGACATGAACAGGCCAGTCAATGGCAGCAGCCATACACCTGCTTCAAGGCCGCCAAGCAACGCACCGGAGAAGCACAGGAAGATCAATGCGCCCATTACGGCCAGCGCCACGGTCCAGCGCACACGCTCCAGCATCCATGCGCCCAGGAATCTCCCAGCGGCGCGCAGCACGAAGAAGGCCGTCAATGCCCAGGCTGGCCACCAGACATGGGCGCCCGCATAGCCTTTCAAGTAGGTGGGCATCCAGGTGTAGATCGCCACTTCCACGGCAACATACAACGCCACCAGCAGCGAGAATCCCATGGCGATCGGATCGCGCGCGATGGCGAGCATCTGCGTAAAGCTGGCGCGCTCGATGGCGGTGCGGGGCGCCAGGTTCGGAACACGCGCGGCCATCAGCACCAGCGCGAAGCAGATCGCCGCAGCCACCACATACAGCCATTTCCACGACACGCCACCGGTCAGCAGGGCTGCCACTATGGCTGGTCCTGTGATCGCGCCCACGGCAAACCAGCCTTCCACGTTGTTCATGAAACGCGTGTGGGCTTTCGGTGTAGAGGTGATGTCACCGATAAGGGCCAGTGCGGCCGTCTTAAAGACGCTGATGCCGAGGCCAGACAACGCCAGCATTGCGACCAGTGCGGGAAAGTGGCCGCCAATGGCCACCAGCAGTGAGCTGATGCCGTAGAGACTCAGGCCCAGGATGATGGTGCGCTGGCGTCCGAAGCGGTCGGCGAGAAATCCCAGCAGCAGTGCACCGGTGGCGATGCCGAGCATGGTTGCGTACTGGAACGCGCTGGCAGCGGTCATGCTGAGCCGGTATTCCTCGATCACACGCGGTATCACGCTGCCCACCGCGTCGGTGGTCATCGCAAACGTGAAGAACATGAAACACGTGAGCAGTTTCGCCAGACCGGCGCTGGGCGCCTGGTTCATCTCCCCATTCATGTCACGCTCCCGTTGAAACGTCGACACTTTAACGTGCTATACAAACGTTTGCACGAAGTGGGTATGGTTCGCCGCCGCTCAATTGAGGGACAATCACGAACGGGGCGGCAATCGGTTCTGAATGGAGGACACGTGACGGGAGGGCAACGTCGCCGCCTGATCGGTGCGATCGAAGGCGGCGGTACCAAGTTCGTCTGCGCGCTTGCCGAGTCGCCAACGGCAACGCTCGAAAGGGTGGTCATTCCCACACGTGATCCCGATGGCACGCTGCGTGATTGCATAGAATTCTTCAACGCAGCAGCCGGAAGGCACGGGAGCATCTGCGCACTGGGCATAGCCTGTTTTGGACCTCTGCAGCTGCGATCCGACGCATCCGACTATGGATGTCTGCTGGGCACACCCAAGGCAGGATGGTCCGGAGTCAGCGTGCTGGCGCCATTTCGCGCCGCGCTCGACGTGCCCATCGCCCTGGATGTGGATGTGGGCGCCGCGGCGCGTGGCGAACTGGATCTTGGGGCAGGACGCGGACTGCGCTCCCTGGCCTATGTCACGGTGGGCACCGGTATCGGCGGCGCCGTGGCACCGGACCTGCGCGGCGCGCGGATCATGCATGCCGAGATGGGACATCTGATCGTCCGTCGCGATCCTCGCGACAGCGACTTCGCCGGCATCTGTCCGTATCACGGCGACTGCCTGGAAGGGCTGGCCAGCGGACCTGCGATTCTGGCCCGATGGGGATGCGACCTCTCTGCATTGCCACCCGGGCATGCCGGCCACGCCGTGATTGCGGGCTACCTCGCGCAGCTGGCCGTGGCCATCCAGCTGCTGCATGCCCCGCAGATGCAGGTCTTTGGAGGTGGTGTGATGAGCGCCGGTCTACTGCCGGAAGTCCGAAAGCAGACCATGGCATTGCTGGGGGGCTATCTGCCGCATTTGCGCGATGCCCTCAGCGTGGAGCGCCTGATCCGCGCGCCGGGCCTTGGTGCTGATTCGGCCATAGTTGGTGCCCTGCAGGCGGCGCTCGAGGCTCTCGAAGCGGAGGAGTGAATCGAAATGAAAGTTGCGCATGCATCGAACGTACTGAAATGGATCCTGGCAGCTGCCGCGATATCGGCGCCGTCTTGGGTCGCGGCAATGCAAGCACCGACGGGCATGGTGGAGCAACCCTGTCCGGCCCCACTGACCATGCCTCCAGAGGCGCGCCAGTTGCTGACCGACTTGTTCATGCGTCCGCACACGCTGGTAGCCGCCGATTTCGCCACGTTGATGAACCAGCCGGCATTTGCCGCCTATGACCAGGAGCTGCGGCGGCGTGGCGCCAGCGACTGGGCCGGCCTGTGTCGTTACCAGGCCGCCAATGCAGTGCAGGCGCAGCGCAGTGCACGCGTAGTCTTCATCGGGGACTCCATCACAGAGAACTGGTTGCTCGCTGATCCCGGATACTTCTCGGGAGAGGTGGTGAACCGGGGTATCGGTGCGCAGACCTCGGCGCAGATGCTGGTGCGGTTCCGCGCGGACGTGGTCGCGTTGCATCCGGCGGCAGTGCACATCCTGGCGGGCACCAATGATGTGGCGGGCAACAATGGGCCGCTGCGGCCCGAGGATTTCCAGAACAATATCGAGTCCATGGTGGACATCGCGCGCGCCAACGGCATCCGCGTCACTCTCGGCAGCATACCGCCCTCGGCAGCGTTCAGCTGGCAGCCGGCGCTGCGGCCGGCGCCGCGCATCGCAACGCTGAATGCGTGGATGAAGGATTATGCCGCGCGCAAGGGACTGGGTTACGTCGACTACCATGCCGCGCTTCGTGGCAAGTCAGGTGAGCTGAATCCCGCGCTGGGCAATGACGGCGTGCATCCGAACCGTGACGGCTACGCCATCATGCGGCGGTTGGCCGAGGCAGCGCTGGCCGAAGCGCCGCGCTCGCCGCGTTCACGGTAGGATTGCGCGACGCTCAGTGCCGCATGTGCTTCGCAAAGAAGCGGAACACGTCCGGCTCGGCGCCCATGATGATGGTGCCGTGATCCAATCCGGGCTTCTCGACGTATTCATGAGCGACCTTGAGGCGGTCCAGCTGTGCGCTGAAATCCCGGACGCTGCCGAGCAGCGAATCCTTCTCGCCCACGGCCAGCAGCAGCGGAATCTTCGTGATCTTCGATTCCGTCGTCACCTGTACATTGAACAGCGCCGGCGCCAGCAACGCGACACCGGCCCAGATGTCCGGGTATTTCTCCGCGATGTGGCGCGCACCACCGCCGCCCTGCGAGTGCCCCACCAGGTAGATGCGGCGCTGGTCGATGTTGAAGTCCTTGCGCACCAGCGCCAGCACGTTCATCACGTCCTTCTCGCTGTACTCAGTGAGTTTCTGCGGATCAGTTTCCTTCGACCCACCGACCAGTGGCGGCTGTGGACGTGGCGCGGCATCGGGCGACGAACTGCCGGGTGCAGCCGCTGGCGCAGCGGCGGGACGGGATGGCGCGTCCATGCCGAACCAGGCGCGATTGTTGTAGCCGATCGGGCCGACCAGGATGTAACCGCCAGCTTCGGCCAGATCCACCGCGGTGCCGCGCACGAAGGTCAGCGTGGTGCCGGTGTAGCCGCGCAGTGCAAGGATCAGCGGCGCCTTTTGGCCCTTCTTCACTTTCGATGACACGAACACCGAGTAGGGCAGTTCCTCGCCGGTTTCCTTGAAGATGTACTTGCGGATCTCGACGCCTTTCTCGGGCACCACTTCGGAACCGCCACGAATCCCTTCCGGATAGACCTGGGGC
>DATNCK010000169.1:0-7654 GCA_035571575.1 Steroidobacteraceae bacterium
CTGGCCAGTGCCCTGGCATTGGCGGAACTCGCATCGCGCGTCCCCACAGCCAGATCACCGGCACGGCCGGCCGCCAGAATATTGCGGATCACCGCGCCCGCAAATTTGCCATTGGCTCCTGACACGAAAATCATGTGCGCACCGGGTTCAGCGCCGCGCGAAACACGCCCGGCATTTCGGCGCAGCCAGCGCTGCAACCACCACGAAATGCGAACTTCTTGCGCGTCATCGGAGGCTCCCCGTATTCTGTTTTGAACGTCGCAGATACTACATCAATGAAAATACGCGTCTGGACAATCACCCTGCTGCTGACCGCTTGGGTCGGCGCCACGCGGGCCGCCGACTGGCAGGTGGTACTGCTGAAACCTCGCGGCTGCAATTACTGCGTCTATCTGGAAGAGGCCTTGAAACGCAGTGCGCAGTTGCGACAGGTGCAGCTGGATGATGGCGCGGGCGGGAGCGTCACCGCACCGATTCTGCGCCGCGACTCATCAGAGCTTTCGGCGCGGGAATGGCAGGAGCTGCGCGCCCTGCCCTATTTCGACGAGCGTCGCTGGCGGGCACAGACCGCCGAAGGCGCCGCGCAGGTATTGCTGAAACGCGATGGCGTCATTGCATCGGCGGGCGATATCGCCGAGTCCGCGGATCTGCGCAGCGCGCGCATTCCCGCCGATGTCACCATGCCGAATGTCGGCACCGATGTATTCAGCGTGCGTGAAGCGCGCTCGAAGTTCATCTCCGAGCTGTATATCCAGTCGTGGAATCTCAACTGGTTCTATCGCCTGGCACTGAACCCGGACGTGCGCCGTTCACGCACGAGCATGAACTGGATCACCGGCAACACGCAGACCCTGACGCCACCACTGGGCAAGGCCAATGTCCTGCTGATGTCCACAGCATCGGGCGCCGCGGACAACGAGATCTTCAATGCGCTGCGCATCGAGGAAATCCGCGATGTGCTCACGCATTCGGTGGGGACGATTCCGGATCAGCTGCATCTGTTCTACGGCGGTGGCACTGCCCCTGGGGCCAATGCGCTGGAGTTGCGCGAGGGACGCATGGGACTGGTGCGGCGCGAGGTGGCAGGCGCCGTGCCCGCCACGCCGGATGCGGTGCAGAGAATCTTCCAGTCGATCCGGTCACAGCCAGGCAGCCGCAATCTGCTGGTGCTGATCGGGCACGGCAATCCGGATGGCGCGGGCATGTGGAGCAGCGCGACACCTCTGGCGCCCAGCACTCTGCGCCTGCTGCATGAGTACGGTGGCGGGGATGACGTACTGGTCAGCGGCAACTGCTTCGGTGGCGTGATGGCCCGGGCGATGAGCTGCGGCTTCTTCGGCGCGCGGCCGGATATCGTGGCCACCGGCTGCCAGGCCGATGCCGCCGCCGTGGCGCAGAGCCGCGACTATCTGCACACCTTCTTCTCGGCACTGAACCCGGGTGCCCAGCGTCTGGTGGACACCGATGGCGATGGCGCGATCTCCTTCGCCGAGGCGCACTGGTATGCCAGCCTCGAGGGCGATGTGCGCAATGTCACCTACACCAGCGTCGATGCTCTGGCCGATGCCTGGTTCGATGCCCATCCCGATGCCTTGCCGCAGCGCCTGACGGTACGCGAGATTCTGGCGCTGACCACAGAAGCGCCAGCGGCCGAAGCGAAGACGCTCAGAACGCTGCTGGCTGGCTACGATGGCGCGCTGGCCTTGCCGCTGGACGAGCTGGCCGCGCAGGTCGGACAACGCGATCCCGCCAGCGCAGCACCTCGAGTACTGGTCGCACAGCTCGCCAGACGCCTGCTGTTCCTGAAAAATCCTGCGGGCAAAAGCGACGAAGTCATGCGGACTCAGTCCTGCGAGAACCGCTCCATCGCCGCCTTCCTCAAACCCTGAGGATGCAGCCTCTTTAATGAGTCTTGTCGGCTGCGAAGGCGCCGGCCGACTTCATGAGGCGCCGGCTGCGCCCTTGATCAGCTTGACCATCTCCTCACTGCTGGGCTTGTCGCGGCCGCCGGCCTTGCCCTGCAGGGCATCGAGAATGGTCTTGCCCGCGTCGTCCTTCACATCCAGCCGTGCGCCATTGTCGATCAGGAATTTCGCCACGCGCGTCCAGCTGCGCCCATTGGGACGGGCCACACTGTCGCCATTGCCCACGGCGCCGAACAGTGCGGTCTGTCCTTGCCGGTTGGTCATCGAACTGGGCCGGGCAATGACCGCCGTACGACTGGTGGTGTCCGTGATGCGCGCATTCACATCCGCGCCCGACTTGATCAGCATGCCAATCACCGCGATGGCATTGGCCTGCTCGTCACCACCGGCGATGGGACCCTGACCGCCGCTGGTCGCGCCCACCAGAATGCCGATACCCGATGCGGCCATCAACGGCGTCACGCCCATCACATTGGGCAGGTCCGGCAACGCACCGTGCTTCAGCAACAGTTCCACCGCCTCCCGATCCACCGATACCGCAGCACGCAGCAGTGGCGTGCATCCGGTGTTCAACAGATCATCGGTGAAGCGACCGCGGAACGGCCGGTGCATGTCCAGCTGCGTGTTCGCATCCACACCCATTTCCAGCAGGCGTCGCATGACATCCAGCGCACCGGCGCGCGGCCGTGGCGCTCCGCCCGCATCGACCGGGCGGGCTTCAGCCGCACGGGCTTCTGCCTGCGCACCGCGTCCACCGCCACCAGCACCGCGCGTGCGCATGTCGACGGTCAGGTAGAGCGCGGTGCGTCCCCACCAGTCGGACAAATGCGGATTGGCGCCCTGATCCAGCAGCAGGTTCGCGATTTCGTAATTGCCGTTGTCGATGGCATTCATCAAAGGCGTGACGCCCTCGGGGGTGGGCCGGTCGATTTTCGCGCCTGCCTTCAGCAGCGATTTCACGCATTCCAGGCAGCCGAAGCGCGTGGCATACAGCAGCGGCGTGAGTCCGCCCGTGTTGCGGTATTGCGCGCGAGGCTCGGAGGTAATCTGGTTGCCCCAGTCGTTGGCTGCGGCCCGCTCTTCCACATCTGCCTTCTGGCTGATGAGGAAATCCACCACTTCAGGACTGCTGGCGGCAATGGCCCACATCAATGCGGTCTGATCACGGAAGCGCTCGCGCTCCTTCACATGGGCGCCCGCCTTGACCAGCGCCTTCACGATGGGCAGCGAGCCATTGCGCGCCGCAATCATCAACGGCGTCTGATCGTCATCGTTGCCCAGATTCGGATCGGCCCGGGCTTTGAGCAACGACTCGACCAGCTCCAGGTCGGCCAGGGACGTGGCCTCACACAACGGCGTCGCGCCCAGCGAATTGCGCACATCTGGTTTGGCACCACGCTGCAGGAGTTCCTTCACCATCTGGTGATCGACGCGATTCACGGCCCACAGCAGTGGCGAGGTGCCATCGGCCTGCAATGCGTTCACATCCGCACCGGAGCGGATGACCGCCAGCGCCGCCTCACGGTCGCCGCTACGGATCAGATCTGCCAGGTCGCTGGCATGGGCCAGCAGCGGCAGAACGGCGAAGGTCATCGTCAGCAGTATTTTCGGGATGCGCATGGCGCGGGATTTTACATCCCAGCGCGCCGCCGCAGCCATGGGCGCATGACCCGCGCCCACCATAATACGAACCCGGTGACGAACAGCACCACCGGCAGCAGCCCGAGCAGCACCCACAGCACCCGTATTCCCAGTCCCCCGAAGCGGCCAAAGTGCCACCTGATCATGGCCAGCAGCGCGGTCTCGCCAGGCCGGTACTCGTCATCCAGGTCGGCATCGAAGTAGTCGATGCTGCGCTCGAACAGGTCGGGAAAGGCGAAATAGACGGCCGTCAGCGCCCAGATGAAGAGCAGCACGCAGGATGCCAGCCCCAGCACATTGTGCAGCTGCATGGCGAAGCGTCGGGATGCCGCCGGTCGCCCGATTCGCAGACTTGCCGGCACACGCCGCCAGCCAGGCCACCAGATCGTGACGCCAGTGATGATGAGCACGATCAGAAGAGTGCCGCCAACGCCGTTGATGATGCGCCCGGTGGATCGCAGCAGCAGGTTGTCGTGGAGGTCCACCAGCCATTCGACGGCACGCATCAGCGCAGGATGCGTCGCGCCCAGATGCCAGCGATAGAATTCGCGCCGAAACACGACGGCACTGCCGCTGAGGCTCAGCACCACGATATACAGGCCCAGTGAGATCGCAATCCAGGTATGGATGCGCGCGATCCAGCCTCGCTGCGACTTCACTGTGCGGCTTTGCGTAAACGCTCAGTCCTCGCTGCGCACCGGATCGGTCGAGGGCAGCAGGTAGCCGTGTTTCACCATGCTCATGTCCGGCGCGTATTCGCAGGGCACGCAGTCGGGCAGGAACAGTTCAGGCTGACGACCGCTGACCGGATTCTTGTAGCCCCACCACATCGGCAGGATCTTGGGCCAATCCCAGGGTTCGCCGGTGCCACCGCGGTAGTGTTCCTGCAGCTTGCCCAACTCGGTGATGGGCACATCTGGCTTGAACACGGCAACCAGCGCCGCGCCCACATAGCGCTGCGGCCGGGCCGGTGGTACCGGCGCGCCTGCCGCGGCAGGTGCAGCTGGCGCTGCGGCAGGTGGAGCGACCGGCCGCGGTGGCGCAGCGGGACGTTCCTTGGCTCCCGCCCATCCCGCCTGCCAGTTCGGCATTTCGAAGTACGGCTCATCCAGCGACAGGTTCCACAACCGCCAGATCCCGCCCTCGAGGATCAGATGATCGTCGGGATACATGGCGCCAAACAGTGTGCCCCCGCTGCGCTTGGCGGTGTTCGGATGAAACAGGTAGGTACGAACGCGCGCCGAACGTCCGTCCGGCGCCACGATGATCACGGGCTGGATGCGCCAGTGAAATGCGATGCCCGCCTTGGTGGCAGTGAGCGCCACCGGATCGCCGTACTCCAGGAACAGCCCCCGCGAAATGCGTTCGTAGCCCTTGTAGTAGCCGGCAAAGGGAATCTGCTTGGTGCCGGCCTTGCCGAACAACTCTGACAGCCAGTTCCACTGCGAGTCGTCCGCAAAGAATCCGTAGGAGGAAGAAACATGCTCGGCGGCGTCATAGGCCGTGGCCATCATGACCCTGCGCGCCGCATCCTTCATGCGCGCTGCCACATCGCCCGATGGCTTGCGCGCTGGCGACGCAGCAATACCGCCGGTGAGAGGCCGCGTCGCGACCAGCCGCATGCCGGCGGGCGCACTCACGGCCTTGCCGGTTACCGGATGGCTGGAAACGAAGGCGGGGATGATGCGGTCCTGCGCACCGGCATCCGCCGCCGGCAGCGGCCGGTCCGGAGCCAGCGCACCGGATTGAGCGGCTTCCACGATGCGGCTCTTGCCCCAGCCCTTGCCGTACTCGGCGCGGAACAGCGGGAACACGCGCACTTCGCGCAGCTTCCAGATGCCGTTTTCCTTCACGAAGCGGTTGTCGAAGACCGAGACTTCCCAGAAACCCTCGCCCTTGTCAGCCTCGCCCAGCATTCCCATCTCGAGCCCGCGCACGCGCGCCTCGCGACGGCCCGGCGCGAAGCTGACCACCGTGTCGAACTGCAGGCGATCATTGAGTACGCCGTGCGTAAGGCCGGCCGGTCCCATGCGCTCCAGCGCCTTGCGGATGCCCCTGCCCTCGTAGATGCCCACGCCACCGGCCTCGTACACGCCGTTGCCTGCGAACAGATCGGTGACGTCATCCCACATGCGCCGGTCGACGTAGTAGCCATACGCGGCCTGCAGATTGCGCACCAGGCTTTCGTCGTTCATCACCGCGATGCGTTCTTCCAGCTGCGCCAGCGTTGCCTTGCTGACTGGCGCCTCACCCACTGGAGCGGGAATCGGAATACCCGCCTCATCCGGCGTGAAGTGATACGGCAGGATGCCGAGGTCCCGTCCCTTGTAGTTCATCCAGCCAGTTTCGTAGGGGCCTTCGTACTGCGGGTAAAAGTGATGCACGGCAATCTTCCACCTGCCGTTCTCGCGCCGGTATTCGTTCTCGAACACGCCGCCACGCATGCTGGCATTGCCCTTCGAATCGCTGAGCAATTCCAGCCCGTACCAGCGACCCTTGGCGGATTCGCC
Organism: Steroidobacteraceae bacterium; assembly: GCA_035571575.1. Lineage (GTDB taxonomy): Bacteria > Pseudomonadota > Gammaproteobacteria > Steroidobacterales > Steroidobacteraceae > ZC4RG30. Next base: position 6,077 of record DATNCK010000169.1, read on the forward strand.
GTCGATCGAGAGATTCACCACAGGGTGATCAAGGATCTGCGCATGGATCTCGCCCGTCTGCAGTCCCTGATGTCCGTGACCTTCGTGCGAGAGCAGGTACTCGCCAATCGCCTTGGGTCCTTTTACGGTTTCGTCGTCGAAGATGAAGCGGGCATCGCTGGCAACAGCTGCGCCATTTCATTCCACAGCCCGTACTGCGAGTACTGCGCATAGGTGCGCTGCAGATTCTTGACTGCGCGCATCGATTCAGCGCGATCCACATCACGCGCCAGCTTGTCGTGAGCACTGTCGCCCAACGCCAGCGTCGGCAATGCGGCACAGGCTGCCACCAGCCCGAGCCAAGAGACCTTCCTGCGGTACGACATGGAATTCCCCCCCCCAATTGGCGAACCTTCACAGCCTAGGTCAAGTTCGCGGCAATGGTCTTGTCTTAAACGGCGGCGCTACCCTTGAGGCCCGCGCCGGAGGCTAGAATTCACCCCTTCCGCAAAGCGAAGGGTCCGATGGATCTGAAGCCCCACATTGCCGCAGTGCCGGACTTCCCCAAGGCGGGCATCCTGTTCCGCGACATCATGCCGCTGCTGCGCAGCCACTTCGAGCCGGCCGTCGCGGCCATGGAAAGCCTGCTCTCGCCCGACGAGTGGCAGCAGGTCGACACTATTGCGGGCATCGAATCGCGCGGCTTCATCCTCGGTGCCGCGCTGGCACTGCGACGTGGGAAGGGGTTCGTCGCCATCCGCAAGCAGGGCAAGTTGCCACCGCCTGTATTGAGCCTGTCGTACCAACTTGAATACGGCCCTGCCACATTGGAAATGCAGCCCGGTTCAGGGCGTGTCGCCATCATCGACGATGTGATGGCCACGGGCGGAACCATGACCGCAGCAGCACAATTGTGCACGCGCTCGGGCTTTTCGGTGTGCGCGCTGTTGGCGCTGATCGATCTGCAGTTGGTCCCTCCCCTGCAGTGGAATGGCCTCGCGCTGCGCGCCTCGCTCACATATGACTGAAAACGCACGTCGGCTGATCGTCGTGACGCTGTATCGAACGTTGCCATGAATCCGCGCGCCCGCGAGCTGATCGGCGCTCTTGCGCTCATCCCACATCCCGAAGGAGGTTTCTATCGTGAGATTTTCCGTTCAGCGGCACGTGTGACGACCGCTCACGGAACCCAACGCAGCGCGCTGACGACGATCTATTTCCTGCTCGCGGCCGGCGCCTTCAGCGCCTGGCATCGTGTGCGTTCTGACGAAGTGTGGCACTGGTACGAAGGTGGCAGCCTCGAACTGCTACTTGCCGCTCCGGACTTCAGCGATGTGCAACGGCTTCGGCTGGGCACCGCGACGGACGGCACCGCACCGGTGCACACCATACCCGCCGACTGGTGGCAGGCGGCGCGACCACTGGCTGACTACGCGTTCTGCGGCTGTACGGTGGCGCCGGGATTCGAGTTCGAAGACTTTACCTTGCTGCGCGATGATGCCTCGGGAAGCGAGGCGCTGCGCGGCGCGGCGCCGGATCTGTCGCTGCTGCTCTGAAACACGTCTGTGGCGCTGTCGAAGGCGCGCGCCGCACAATGCG
>DATNCK010000170.1:0-3588 GCA_035571575.1 Steroidobacteraceae bacterium
GGGGTCGACGAACAGCTCGATCCTGGGCTTGTCATTGCCCGTGAACAGCGCGCGCACGCTCTGCTCGCTGAAGCCCTTGGGGAACACGGCGGCGGCGTTCTGCGTGCCCTTGCGAACCTGCTCACGCGCGGCATCGCGCGCCAGTGGCGTGACGCTCAGCATCTTGTCCGAGGACAGATCCCCGATGATGGCCTTGCTGACAACGCTCTGGTCTTCATCCACCACCGCGACCGGCAGCTTGCCCGTTTCCTGGCTGCGCCCTCCACCGCCGAACACATAACCGAAGAAAGCCGCGATGCAGATGGGAATCAGCACGCCGACGATGACGGCGCGCCGGTCCGAACGATACAGACGCAGATCGTTGCGGATCAGCGCCCCGATGGCCCGCGCGTTCAAGCCGCCACCGATTCAGCTGCATCGCGCAGCGCGCGACCGGTGAGCGCCAGAAAGGCCTGCTCCAGATTGCCGTGCTGCGCCTTGAGGGCAGTCACGCTGTCATCCGCCAGTATCCTGCCGTGGTCCATGATCAGCACGCGCTCGCAGAGCCGCTCGGCCTCTTCCATGTAGTGCGTGGTGTACAGCAGCGTCTTGCCGCGCCGCTTCAAGGCTTCGAGATTCTCGAAAATGGCATTGCGCGATTGCGGATCCACACCCACGGTGGGTTCATCGAGCAGCATCAGATCCGGATCATGCAGCAAGGCGCCGGCAATGTTCAGCCGGCGCTTCATGCCCCCGCTGAAGCTCTTGACCAGGTCATTGCGTCGGTCGGCCAGCCCCACCAGCGCCAGCGCGGAATCCGCGCGCTCGCGCAAGGTTGAGGCTGCCAACCCGTACAGGCCCCCGAAGAGCTGCAGATTGGCCCAGGCAGAAAGCTCATCGAACAGCGCCAGGTCCTGCGGCACCAGCCCCACGCGGTGCTTCAGGGCCTCTATGCCGGTGACACCGGCGAATTTCATCGTGCCCGCATCGGGCCTTGCGATGCCACTGATCATGGCCAGAGTGCTGGTCTTGCCCGCCCCGTTTGGCCCCAGCAGGCCGACGGATTCACCGCGGCCGATGCGGAATGAAATTCCGGCCACTGCCACTCGCTCGCCATAGCGGCGCGTCAGGCCTTCGACCTCGAGCATCTGCTCCATTCCAGACTCCCTTCAGCGACCTACGGCAAAAAGCTGTCCGTTATTGATGGCATAGACGGTGCCATCTGCGCCCACGGCGGTGGGCGTATAGGACTCACCCAGGCCATTGTTGAAGCGCAGCTGTTCGGACAGCCGCCCCGTGACCAGATCCCAGCGATAGATCTGGCCGTCTTCATTGTTGACGAGAATGGAGCGCGTCGCCACATCCACAGCAGCCGTGTTCACGCACCACTCTTTCACTCCGCCCGGGTGGTCTGGATCCGGCGTGGGGGCAAGTACGGTCATCACCTCGGCCATGGTGGCCACGCTGGAGATGGGATCGGGCTGTGAGCGTGAAGGATCGATGATAGCCATCCGGTTCTGGCCCGTGCCCGTGCCCGCACCCGCGTAATCGTTGTACTTCACCGCCAGCAGATAGCTCGACGTTCCTGTGTATGACGGCACTGCCGTGGCCGGCACGATGGAGGCGGTGTCGTCCCATCCAAAGGCACCGGGAATCCTCTGCTGCGTCAGCGCGGCATTGAAATGCAGCAGCCAACCGCGACCGTTGTGCGCGCGCGAAACGGCCTCCAGCACGCCGAAGTACACATCGCCGTCCGGACCGATGGTGGGCGATGCCGTGGCGTCGCCGGTGATGCGCGCGGGCGTGCCGGTGGAAGGATCGGTCAGCGCCACGCGTGCCACCGGAGCCAGCGTCGTGCTGTTCACCGCAACCAGATAACCCTGCCCCGCCGCATTGCTCACCGCAAAGTACAGCGTGGCGCCATCGCCCGACAGCGCCGGCGCGCTGTTCATGGCGACACGGTCCATGGCGTTGTCATTGGAGACCATGGCTGCCGGACGCCAGCTGCCCGTCCCATCAGCTGCCAGTCGCGCAATGCCGCTGCTCAGGCCCGCGGAGTTGCTGCCAGTGACGAAAAAGCCGAAATACACATTGCCCGCGGCATCGATGGTCAGCGGCGTGCTGATCATCACCGCCGCGTCCAGTTCGGCTTTGGCGCCGTTGTAGACATTGGCGCCGTAGAACACTGCGGTCTGCACGGCACCGGTGGCGGAATCGACATTGTCGCGGTAGTAGACCTTGCCGCCCGCACCTGGCGCATACACGCGCCCGCCAGCCAGCGTGACATTGAAGCTCGGAAACCAGTTGTGCGGCGGCACGATGTAGTCGCTGTTGGCGCTCCAGATCTGCGCGCCGTTGGCGCCGCTGCGGGCCTCGAAGCGGAACGAGCCGTTCGCCGCCGTCTTCACCGGCACCAGCACCGTATTCATCGAGGAGATGACTGGCGAACCATAGTGGGTAAGCAGGTACTGACCGCTGGCGTACTGGGGAGCCAGATCCACGGGTGTCTGCCACAGGATGCGTCCCAAGGGCTGGGTGGCGATGCCCGATACCGCAGTGTGCTGCACGTCGCGCCCGAATGCCGGCCAGGCCGGGCCGCTGACGGGTGGCGCTGGCGTAACCGGAGGCGCCGGAACCATTCCGCCGTCATCGCCTCCCCCACAGCCTGCTGCAACTGCTGCCAGCGCAGCCAGCAGCAGGATCGCCAGGGGTTGCCCGTATATGCGGCGCATCAGAACATCCCGTTGGCGTTCTTCGGGTTGGCTGGCACGCGCTGCACGATGTCCCAGTGCTCGGCAATCATCCCCTGCTCGTTGAGCCGAAAGATGTCGACCACCGCCAGATCCGCTTCGCCCGGCACCGTCACGCGCAGGTGCACGATCACATGATCATCCTGCGCGAAGATGCGCTGGATATGGTTGCGGTGACCGGGGTGCGTGCTCTTCAGCCAGTCGAGGAAGTTGCCGATGCCCTCCAGTCCATCGGTGGCCTCGGGGCTGTGCTGGATGTAATCCTCGACCAGATACTCCCGCAGCCGCGTCCGGTCATGCGGATCCAGCACATCGCGATACAACGCGAGCACGTGGTCGCGATTGCGGGTTTCCTGCGTAGTGAGTGTCACCGGGGAGAGAATGCCCCGGCTGGCGAGCCAAGCCAACCGGGGCGTGTGCCGAAACCCGCGACACGTCGGGGGACATGACCACCGTAACCCCTGGCGCTGCCCCGCTCCACGGGGAGCCACAGTTTGTGAAGGCCGAAAGTAGCACTGCCACCACCAGTTGCCCCGCTACCCCTAGCCGCCTGATTTACCATCCGCCCTACCCGTAAAGTGAAGTCGGGACTTGGGGGCAAATGGATCAGGACGACAGCGAGACAGGCGGATCGCGCGTGGCGCGCCGCGGCGGGTCGGGCGCAGCACGCCCGCGTGTGCGCTCGACGGTGGACAACCAGCGGGCCGCCTTCCTGCGCCGTTGCCGGGCGCGCATCAAGCCCGGCGATGTGGGCCTGCCTGTGGGCCAGCGCACCCGCACCGACGGCCTGCGGCGCGAGGATGTGGCTGCCATCTCCGGCGTCAGCGCCAGCTGGTACACCTGGCTCGAACAGGGCCGC
>DATNCK010000171.1:0-2905 GCA_035571575.1 Steroidobacteraceae bacterium
CGTGTGGAAGATCCGCAAGCTGCAGCTGTTCGTGCGCTTCCATTCACCCTACGAAGGCGGCTGGACGCATGCCACCTCGCCGCTCAACGCGCGTTATGGCCGCTCCACCGCGAAGAGCGATCGCGCGCCCACCACGCGCTACGAAACCTGGCCCACGCGTTTCATCGCGCCCATGCATTTCGCCAGCGAACCTCCTTCCTACCGCCTCGCGCCGGAGAACACCGCGCGCGCGCCGGCACCGGCAGCCAATGCGCCACGCAGCGCCGCGCAACTTGAAGCGCAGGTGCGTGCGCTGGAACTGAAGCTGGCGCGGCTGTCGGCGGTGGACCAGGTGGAGAACCTGGAAAGCAGCTACGGCTACTACGCCGACATGTCGATGCAGGACGCCACCTCGGCGCTGTTTGCCGAGAATGCGACGCTGGAAATCCTGGGCCGCGGCGTATTCATTGGCCGCGACCGGGTCTACGAATACATGCGCCGGCTGGGAGCACCCACCGATGGACGGCTGTTCACGCACATGCAGCTGCAACCCGTCATCGATGTCTCCCCCGACGGCAACTCCGCCAGCATCCGGGCACGACTGTTCGAGATGTTCGGCGTGAACAATACCCAGGCGCAGTGGGCCGAGGGCGTTTACGAGAACCGGTTCGTGCTCGACAACGGCGTGTGGAAATACCAGGTGCTCAATGGCTACCAGACTTTCTACACCAACTATGAGCAGGGCTGGGGCAAGCATTCGGTGCCCCTGATGACCTATTTCCCCGGCTACCCGCCGGACCTGCCGCACTCGGTGGAATACGAGCCGTATCCTGCGGTGTTCATTCCGCCCTATCACTACCGCAATCCGGTGAGCGGGCGATGAATGCCCCGCGATCGAGACACTGGCTATGCGTCGCCGGCGCCATGGCTGCTCTGGCAGGCTGCGCGGACGATCGCATCAACCGTGACGGCGCCGGCTCTGGCAGTGGATCTGCCGGCGCGGTGGCCAGCGTCGCCGCGCCGCTGCAGCAACGCCTGGCCGACCTGGACGCGCGCGCGCAGCGCATCGAAGACATCAACGCCATCAAGCGCCTGCAGCGCGCCTATGGCTACTACCTCGATGAAGGCCGCTGGGACGACATGGCGGATCTGTTCGCGGAGGATGCCAGCCTGGAGATGGGTTTCGACGGCGTATATCGCGGACGCGCGCATATCCGCGATTACCTGCGTGCACTGGGCGATGGCAAACAGGGCCTGCGTCCGGGACAGCTCAACGAACACCTGCAGCTGATGCCGGTGATCACGCTGCAACCGGGCGGCCAGCGCGCCCGCGGCACCTGGCGCGACGTCAGCCTTTCCGGCCAGCTGGGCAAGGACGCGTACTGGGCCGAAGGGCCTTACGAAAACGAGTACGTGAAGCAGAACGGCGTGTGGAAGATCGCCGGGCTGCACTGGTTCCAGACGGTGCGCGCGCCCTACGACGGCGGCTGGACGAAGAACGGCGATCCGGACGGGGGGCATCTGGTCGGCGACCGGCTGAAACCTGATGCGCCCACCAGCGTCAGTTACAAGACCTGGCCGGGTGCGTTCACTCCTCCCTTCCATTTCCGCGGACAGTATCCAGGTCTGTTGCCGCTGCCCGCGGCAGCCGCAGCGCCGCCCGCTACAACGGCTGCGCTGACTGCTCAGTACCAGAAGCTTGCCGCGCGCACGCAGCGTCTGGCCGACCAGGACAACATTGAAAACCTGCAGCGCATCTATGGCTTCTACATCGACAAGGGCCTGTGGAGCGAGGCCGCCTCGCTGCTGACCGCCGATGCCACATTCGAAGTGCAGAATCGCGGCGTGTATCGCGGCCGCGAGCACATCCTCGGTTACCTGCGCGCCGTGGGCCCGGAAGGACTGCAGTCGGGTCGGCTGTACGATCATATGCAGCTGCAACCCATCACGCATGTGTCCGCCGATGGCCGCAGTGCGCGCGGACGCTGGCATCTGTTCGCACAGCTGGCGAAGCAAGGCCAGTTCCACGAATGGGAAACCGGCGTCTACGAAAACGAATATCGCAATGAAGGCGGCGTCTGGAAGATCAGCGCCATCCATCTGTATCCCACCATGATCAGCTCCTACGATCAGGGATGGGGCAAACAGTCGCTGCCCGCATCGCACTTCGAACCTGCGCTGGCGCCCGATGCGGCGTCCCGCGGCGGCGCCAGCACCTACGATCATGTGTTTGTCGCGCCTTATCACTACACGCATCCAGTGCGTGATACCCGGGGCGCGACGCCCTCGCCACTTGCGGACCGTACGCAGGGGAATGTTTCCGCGGCATCTCTCGACGCCGTCGAGAAGCAGATCCTCGCCGCCGAGGATCGCGCTTCGATCGAGAATCTGCAGACGGCCTACGGCTACTACCTGGCTACGCTGCTGTGGGACGATCTGGCCGCCTTGTTCGAGGAGAATGGCAGCATCGAGATCGCGATGCGTGGCGTGTACGTGGGGCGGCCCGCGGTGCGCCGCAACCTGAACCTTTACGGCCAGGCCGGTCTCGATGACGGGGTGCTGCACAACCACATGCAGTATCAGATGGTCATCCACGTGGCGCCCGACGGACGCACGGCCAAGCTGCGTTCCCGCGCGCTGTCGATGATGGGCAATTTCGGCAAGAACGCCACCTGGATGGGCGGCATCTACGAGAACGAATTCGTGAAGATCGACGGACGCTGGATGTTCCACAAGGACCAGCAGATCAACACTTATTTCGCGCCCTACGAAACAGGCTGGAAGGATCTGGCGCAACGGCCGCCGCCCGGCATCACGGCATCCAATCCACCGGATCGTCCACCGTCATTTGCCTTCGACCTGTATCCGAAGAATTTCCTGCCGCCGTTCCACTACGTGAATCCGGTGACCGGCAAGGCCTACGCTC
>DATNCK010000172.1:0-4941 GCA_035571575.1 Steroidobacteraceae bacterium
GCTGGTGTTCAAACTCGGCGGCGACAAGGTGCTTCCCAATCTGCCGCCCTTCACCGAGGCGCCTTTATCCGCGGCGGTGCAGTTCGCGGATGCCGACACCATCAGGCGCGGCGCGCAGGTATTCGAAGCACAATGCCAGACTTGCCACGGCCGCAACGGCGCTGCCCGCTCCACATTCCCCGACCTGCGTCGCTCGCCCGCACTGCTCAGCCAGCCATTGCTCGACAGCATCGTGCTGCAAGGCACCCTGTCCGAGCGTGGCATGGCCTCGTTCCGCGATTACCTGAAGGATGGCGATACGGTCGCGCTGCGTGGCTATCTGATCTCACTGGCGGAGGCAGCGCGCGCGCAGGCTGCGGTGACGCCACGATGAAGCGCGGCATGCTGCTGGCGATGCTGGCCCGCACCACAACGTGACCTAACGCGCACCGTAGGATTTGCTCGCTCCGGTGCGCTGATTCAATAACTCGAAGGAGCCATCGGCGCTGGCGGTGATCTTCAGCCAATGCGCTGACGCGTCATCGAGATTCGCGATGCGGTCCAGTGGCGCATTGTCCTCACCCGCACCATCGGCGACATGCAGTTGCCAGGAGTCCACTTCCCGTGCACTGCGCAGCATTTGCAGCGTAGGAAGCTGCCCTCCCTTGCGCGGCGCATTGTTGACCACTGCCACCCGCGGCCTGAACGCAGCCAGCGTGGCCGGATCCGCGGCGTCAGCGGCACCATGATGGGCAACCAGGTAAACATCCACGACACCGATGCGATTGCTGGGGCAGATCAGATTGAAGAGCGGTTGGCCCGAGAGATCGCCGAGATCCAGAAACCGGAACTCTCCGAATCTCAGGACGATGCCGGTGGAGCGGGGGTTCTGGCCGAGTTCGTCACCGGAGGGCAATGCCGATGATCTGCAGGCCGGGTTGGCACCGCCTGCACCAGACATTGACCGATGCAGTGTGGCGCGATCGGCGCTTACCACCCGCACGTCGATGTTCCGGAGTGGCAGCCGGTCGCCGGGCTTCGGCTGCAAGTGGCGACCGCCCGCGCGCGTAGCCGCGTAGGCGTCGAATGCAGCCGCTTCCAGCGATTCCCTGCCCGTTGCCACGCGCTGCGATGGCGGATACGCGGAACCGTGATCAATGAAGGTAGTAACTGGTACGAGCTGCGCAAGCTCGGGAATGCCGCCGATGTGATCGCGATGAAAATGCGTGACCAGCAGATAGTCAATGCGATCCCTGCCCGCGTCGCGCAGCGCCGCCACAATGCGGCCCGGATCCCTTGCCTTGGCCGCCTCCGAGGGGGTGGACCTTGAGGTGGACTCAAGGCCGCCCTCTCCCGCCCAGCCGGCGTCGATCAGCAGCGTCTCACCTGCGGGCGTGACCACGAGAGTGGACTGACCGCCCTCCACGTCAATGAAATAAATCTGCAGTTTCCCTGCTGCTGCCGCCTGCACATCAGCAGGCAGGAGAATCAGCAGCGCAGCGGCATGGAGCATCCTTCGGGCCAAGGCCCGAAGGGCATGTGTCAGGAGGTTGTGCGTTCGCATCGCCTTGGCTGCCATCCAGTGCACCGACTTGCGATGTTAGCCGCTTCTTCTCACTCCTTGAAGAACGGCTCCACCTTGCCTTTGAGCGTAACCGTCAGTGGCTTGCCCCGGCGGTCGAGCGTCTTGCCGACCGAGGCGCGGATCCACCCTTCCGAGATGCAGTATTCCTCCACATTCGTCCGCTCCACGCCGTTGAAGCGGATGCCGATGTTGCGTTCCAGCAGCTTCTCGTCGTAGTAGCGGCTCGAAGGATCGACGCAGAGACGGTCTGGCAGCGTATCGGTCACGTCATGTCTCCACAGTTGAAAATCAGAATTTTTCGTCGGCACGCAGATAGCGCCACTGCCCCATCGGCAGGCCACCAAGCATCACATTGCCGCTGCGCACGCGCTTCAGACCCGTGACCGTCAGCCCGACCAGCTCGCACATGCGCCGAATCTGCCGTTTGCGCCCCTCGCGCAGCACGAAGCGCAGTTGATGCTCGTTCTGCCATGACACCTGCGCATGTTTCAGCGTCACGCCATCAAGAGTAAGCCCGTGGCGCAGGCGCCGCATGCCCTCCTCGGCGAGCTGCCCTTCGACGCGCACCAGATATTCCTTCTCGATGGTGGAATCCTGGCCGATCAGCTGCTTTGCAACGCGTCCATCCTGGGTGAGCACGAGCAGCCCGGTTGAATCGATGTCCAGTCTGCCTGCAGGTGCGAGGCTGCGCAGGTGGGAGGGATTGAAGCGGGTGGGCGCGGAGTCGCCCGACCAGCGGTTCTCCGGCCGGATCAGCACGATGGCCGGCTCGTAGCCGTCTTCAGCCTGTCCGGAAACGTACCCCACGGGCTTGTGCAGCAGGATGGTGACCTGATTGCTCTGATGATCCTGCGCGGCCTGGTCGATCTCGATCCGTGCCTGTGGAGAAACCCGCGTGCCCAGTGTGGTGACGACCTTGCCGTCGACCCTGACCCATCCATTCTCGATCCACCGGTCGGCCTCGCGCCGGGAACACAGCCCGAGCTCGCCCATCCGTTTGGAGAGGCGCGGCTCTTCGGGGTTCTCTGGGCGATTCATGGGATGGGAATCATACCGCTCGTGATCCTCACCGACAGTAGTCGGTGCAAACCATCGAACATTCCGGCGCGATGTATTGGCGATGTAACAGTGTCTGCGGCATCCTGTCTGCGTCATCACCCTGCCGAGGTCACCTTCGATGAGCATTGCCGTGACGCCACTGAATTTCCTGGCCGGAACCGAAGCGATGGATGCGCTGAAAGAAGGCTGGAAACTGGACGAGGCACCGCATGGCTCGCCCGAGCGCTCCTTCAGCAACCGTGTGACCTTCGATCGCCCATTCCGCGGCGCACCGCTGGTTCACCTGGGCATCGCCGGCCTCGATGTCTCCAACGAAGACTCCGCGCGCCTCACCGCGAAGGCCGTGAATGTCTCGGAAGAAGGTTTCGACATCGTGCTGACCACCTGGCTGCACTCGCGCCTGTGGCGCGTGGATGTCAACTGGCTCGCGATCGGCAGCTGAAGTCGAGGCGCTTCACACGACGCGCCTGCCGCCCATCACGACGCCGCGCGTGAGCAGACGCTGCGGACCGATGCGTTTGTTCTTGTAGTTGTCGACGAACTCGTAGCCGCTGCCACTCAATTCCAGAATGGTGACATCGGCCGCCGCGCCCACCGCCAGCGAGCCATACGGATTCAGTTCCTTGAATGTCTTTGATGCATTGACGGTCGCACAGGCGATCACATCCTTCAAAGGCATGCCGAGCAGCAGCATCTTCGACATCACATTGGGCAGATCCAGCACCTGCTCCTTGCGGCCCGCGAAGGTGAGATCCGTGGCAATAGTGTCAGGCGCAAAGCCCTGCGCCAGCGCCTTTTCAGCCACATTCCAGTCCCAGTGCTCATTCAGGCCGTTGGAGAAGTCGAAACGGATACCGCGTTTGCGTGCCGCCCAGACTTCGGGAATCACGCGTCCCTGCGCATCGAGAATGGTGTTGGGGGTGGGCGCGTAGCAGTGCGTGATGATGTCGCCAGGGCGCAGCAGCGCGAGAATCGAAGGCAGAGATGAAGCGGTATCGCCGATGTGCAGCATCAACGGAAGATGAGTGGCATCGGCCACCTCGAGCGCGCGCTTCAGCACCACCATGTCATTGTTCGCCGCGATGCCCCGCGACAACCGGGCCTTCATTCCGACGATCCACCGGCGTTGTTTCGCCACGGCAGCTTTGGCCTTCGCCACATCGGCCTGCTCCACGCCCTCCAGAAACTCCCCCTTTCCACCGGGGTTGTTACCGAGGCGACCGATGTTGAGCATGATGCGCATGCGGTTCGGCGCCGCCTGTGCAATGGCGATGAGTTGATCGATGTTGTCGGCGCCGCGTGAACCGGCATCGACAATGGTGGTGGCGCCCGTGGACAGAAACTCCGCCGGAGGCAGTTCGGCATCCCGCGCATGCACGTGATCGTCGATGAGCCCCGGCACCACCAGCCTGCCACTGGCATCGATTACTTCGGTGCCTGATGGAGCGGGAATGTTCTTGCGCAACGCGATGATCCTGCCGCCACGGATGGCGACATCGAGCGGGCCATCGACCTTGCGACCGGGATCCAGCACACGCCCGCCACGGATCAGCAGGTCGTATTCGGAAGCGGCGAGAGCGGTCCTCGAAGAAACAAGGGCTGCGGCCACGGCGGACTGGCAAAAAATGCGACGGGATGGCATCGCCGCATTGTAGTGGAATGGCACCCCATGACCGCCACTGCCGGATCGTTCAACTGGAGCTTTCCAGCCAGACACGCATCGCGGCCGTGACGGCCTCCGGCCTCTCCATCGTACTCATGTGCCCGCTGTCGGGCACGCCGACCAGCCGGCTTCCCGGAATGAGGCGGGCCATGTCCTGATGACGCGAGAGCGGACTCCAGCCGTCTTCATTGCCACAGAGCACCAGCGTGGGCACACGCAGGGATTTCAGCAGTTCGGTGCGATCGGGACGGGCCAGCAGCGCGCGGATCTGCACTTCGAACTTTGCCACCCCAGCGCCGGCGATCATGGAGTGGATGGCGTTCATCAACGCCTGATCGGTGAGCCGCGCGGGATGCACCATGCCGCGTGCCCAATCCCTGGCCATGGCCAACATACCCTCACGCTGCGCCATCTCCAGCAACCGATAGCGGCCGGCCTTTTCGCGATCGCCCGCTTCACCCGGCGCCAGCGCTTCGTAGCCCGTATCGAGCAGGGCCAGCCGTGCCACGCGCTGAGGGGCGCGCGCCACCACTTCCAGGGCGACGCGACCGCCCATGGAGTGCCCGGCCAATGCAAAGGTGGGCGCTGCTTCGTCGAGAATGCGCTCGGCCATCGCCCCCAGCGTATCGCTCAGTGCATGCTCGGCGACCTGGAT
>DATNCK010000173.1:0-6317 GCA_035571575.1 Steroidobacteraceae bacterium
GGATACCAACGCCATCCAGTACGCGTGGACGCGGCTGATGGCCGGTCCCGAAGGCAGTCCCTTCGTGGTGGGCGACGATGACCAGTCCATCTATCGCTGGCGCGGGGCGCGCGTGGAAAACCTGCGGCAGTTCACCACCGACTATCCGCAAGCGAAAATGTTCCGGCTGGAGCAGAACTACCGCTCCACGGGCAATATCCTGGGCGCAGCCAACGCGCTCATCGCCAACAACTCCGGCCGTCTGGGCAAGAACCTGTGGACCAGCGGCAACAAGGGCGAGAACATCAAGCTGTATGCGGCCTTCAACGAGCGCGACGAAGCGGACTTCGTCACGCAGCGCATCGTCGAGTGGTCGCGCCAGGGCGGCGCGCGCAGCGAAGTGGCCGTGCTGTACCGCTCGAATGCGCAGTCACGCGCCTTCGAAGAAACATTTCTCTCTGCACGGATTCCCTACCGCGTGTATGGCGGCCTGCGTTTCTACGAGCGGCAGGAGATCAAGGACGCGCTGGCCTATCTCAGGCTGATCTCCAACCGCAACGACGATCCTTCTTTTGAACGCGTGGTGAACCTGCCGGTGCGCGGCATCGGTGCGCGCTCGCTGGAAGTGCTGCGCGAAGGCGCACGTCGTGCCGGCGGATCGATGTGGCAGGCCGCGGCTTCCATGCTGTCCGGCGCGCCGGGGTCCATCGGGCCTGCCGACCTGGGCAATCGTGGCGCGGCCGCAGTGCTGGGGTTCCTGAAACTGGTCGACCAGCTCGATCAGGACACCCAGGGCCTGCCGCTGCACGAGCAGATCGATCATGTGATCCAGAACACTGGCCTGGTGGAGCACTACCGCAAGGACAAGCAGGACAAGGGCGAGGCGCGCATCGAGAACCTCGATGAACTGGTCAGCGCCGCGCGCGGCTTCGACGCCGATGGGGTGAGCAACGGCGACGCGGAAAAGCTGCCGCCGCTGGCCGCCTTCCTCGCGCATGCCGCGCTGGAGTCGGGCGAGGGCCAGGCCGCCGAATGGGAAGACTGCGTGCAGATGATGACGCTGCACACCGCCAAGGGCCTGGAATTTCCCGTGGTGTTCCTGGCAGGCATGGAAGATGGCCTGTTCCCGCACCAGCGCTCCATCGACGATCTGGATGGCCTGGAAGAAGAGCGGCGCCTCTGCTATGTGGGCATCACCCGCGCAATGAAGCAGCTGTACATCAGCTACGCGGAGCAGCGCCGCCTGCACGGCATGGACAGCTATGGCACGCCGTCGCGTTTCATCGACGAGATTCCGGCCGAGCTCATCGAGGAGGTGCGGCCCCGCATCCAGGTATCGCGGCCGATGATCGGCAGCTACCGGCCCTCGCCAGCCACCGGGCGCTTCCGTGAGCCGGCGCCGGAGCCTGCGGCGCCCGGCATCCGGCTGGGCGCGCGCGTGCGCCATGGGCGTTTCGGCGACGGGGTCATCCTGAATCTCGAGGGTCAGGGCCCGCAGGCGCGCGTACAGGTAAACTTCGAGCAGCAGGGGGCCAAGTGGCTGATGCTGTCGTACGCCAACCTGGAGATCGTCAGGTGAATGCACTGAAACGCCGCGCTTCACGGATAGACCGGTGAAAGTACTGATTCTCGGCGCCGGCCAGGTAGGCCGGACCGCGGCCTATCATCTGGCGCGCGAGCCCGACAACGAAGTCACCGTCATCGATTCCAACGAAGCGGTGCTGCGCGAGCTGCAGAGCCGCATCGACGTGCGCACCGTGGCCGGCAACGCGTCGTATCCGCAGATCCTGGAAGCCGCGGGCATCGCCGATGCCGACATCATCGTGGCGCTGACCAGCTCGGACGAAGTGAACATGGTGGCCTGCGAGATCGCCAATGCGCTGTACCGCACGCCCACCAAGATCGCGCGCATCCGCGCGCCCGAATACACCTCGCAGGAAAAGCTGTTCGCCGACGGCGCGCTGGCCGTCGATGTGTGGATCAGCCCCGAGCAGCTGGTCACCGAATACATCGAACGGCTGATCCACAATCCCGGCGCGCTGCAGATCGTCGATTTCGCCGACGGGCGCGTGCGGCTGGTGGGCATGCTGGCGCGCAAGGGCGGCCTGCTCGTCGGCCAGCAGCTGCGCACGCTGAAAGACCACATGCCCAACGCGGATGCACGCGTTGCGGCCATCTACCGCAACAGCCGCTTCATCGAGCCCGATGGCGAGACGGTGGTGGAGGAAGGCGACGAGATCTTCTTCGTCGCCGCGCGTGATCACATCCAGCGCATGATGAACGAGATCACGCGCGCCGAAGAGAAGGTGCGCAAGGTGGTCATCGCGGGCGGCGGCCACATCGGCTTCCGGCTGGCGCGGCTGCTCGAAAAGCACTACCACGTGAAATTGATCGAGCGCGACGCCGAGCGGGCGCGGCGCGTGTCTGAGCGACTCGAGGGCACCATTGTCCTGCATGGAGACGCGCAGGATGAAGAACTGCTGATCGAGGAGAACATCGACAGCACCGATGTGTTCGCCGCAGTCACGAACTCGGAAGAGGCCAATGTGCTGTCGGCCATGCTGGCCAAGCGCCTGGGCGCACGCAAGGTACTGGCGCTGATCAACCGCCCCAGCTACGGCGAGCTGATGGACAACCGCAGCATCGACATCGCGGTATCGCCGCAGACTGTCACCATCGGCTCGCTGCTGGCGCATGTGCGCAAGGGCGACGTGGTGCGGGTGCACTCACTGCGCCGCGGTTCGGCCGAAGCGCTGGAAGCCGTGGTGCATGGCGATGCACAGCGCTCGCGCGTGGTGGGCCGCAGCATCGAGGAACTGGATCTGCCCAATGGCGCGGTGATCGTGTCGCTGGTGCGCAACGAGCGGGTGATCATCGCGCACCACAACACCCGGATCGAACCCGAGGACCACGTCATCATGTTCCTCTCCGACCGGCGCCAGATCGACGCGGTGCAGCGACTGTTCGCAACCGAGTAGCCTCCGTGCGTTCCATGCTTGCGGTGATGAATGTCCTGGGCGCGTTGCTGGCGCTGTTCAGCGTCTATTACCTGCTGCCCATCGCCACCGCACTGATCTACGGTGAGCAGGAATCATTGCGCGTGTTCGGTGAATGCGCCGGACTCACCCTGGCCGTTGGCGCGCTGCTGATGCTGTGCACGAGTCGCTTTCGCGCCGAGCTGAAGCCGCGCGACGGCTATCTGCTGGTCAGCCTCGCCTGGCTCTCGGTCACCGCGGCCGCTGCACTGCCGATGATGCTGGATGCGCCACAGCTCTCCTTCACGGACGCGTTTTTCGAATCCATGTCGGGACTGACCACCACCGGCTCGACCGTGATCACCGGCGTGGACAAGCTGCCATACACCGTGAACCTCTGGCGCTGTGCGCTGCACTGGATGGGCGGCATGGGCATCATCGTGATGGCCGTGGCCGTTCTGCCGCTGCTGGGCGTGGGTGGCATGCAGCGATATCGCACCGAGCCCGGTCCGGTGAAGGACGCCAAGCTCACACCCCGCATCACCGAGACCGCCAAGGCGCTGTGGCTGGTTTATGTCGGTCTGACGGCCGCCTGCTTTGCGGCGCTGTGGCTGGCGGGCATGACGCCTTTCGATGCGGTCTGCCATGCCTTCACCGTGATGTCGCTGGGGGGATTCTCCACCCACGATGCCAGCGTCGCCTGGTTCCACTCACCCACCATCGAATTCGTGCTGATGATTTTCATGCTGGTCGCGGCACTGAATTTCTCCACGCACTACGTGGCGTTGCGGCGCGGCGACTTCGCTGCCTACCGCCGCGACCCTGAAGCCCGCTGGGTATTCATCTGGGTGGGTTTCAGCGTGGTGCTGCTGACGGCGGAGATCGTGCACGCGGGGCTTTACAGCACCTTCACGGAAGCTTTCCGGCACGTGGCCTTTTCGACCGTGGCGATGGCCACCACTACCGGCCTCGTGAGCGTCGACTTCTCGCTGTGGCCGATATTCGCCTCGATGTGGATGCTGTTCCTCGGCTGCGTGGCCTCGAGCACCGGATCCACCGGCGGCGGCATCAAGGTGTTCCGTGGCCTGATCATGATCAAGCAGTTTTTCCGCGAGATCTTCGTGCTCGTGCATCCGTCAGCGGTGGCGCCGCTGAAGATCGGGGGCCAGGTGGTGTCCAACCAGGTGGTCTATTCCGTGCTGGCCTTCATCTTCGTCTATTTCATGAGCGTGGTGATTCTTACCTTTGCACTGCTGTCGACCAACATGGATTTCACCAGCGCGATGACGGCGACCATCGCATCGATCAACAATGTGGGACCCGGACTGGGGCAGGTGGGCCCCGGCACCAACTACGCGTCACTCAACGACAAGCAGACCTGGATCTGCACGCTGGCGATGTTCCTGGGTCGCGTGGAACTGTTCACGTTCCTGATCTTGTTTTCGCGCTCTTTCTGGCGCAAATAGCGGCGTAGCGATGCGGTTCAGAACAGGTCGATGTCGCCCGGCTTGGAGGCTGAGCGTGAATCGCGCACCTGCGTCTGATCTTCGCTGACTATGCCATTGGGAAAGATCTTGCCCAGATGCATGCGCTGCGTCTCGGAGAGCAGCCGGTCGCGCAGCCGCCGGTTCAGGCCGTTCCAGCTCTCCGCGGTCTGTCCGTCCATCGACGCCATCTGCTCCGCGCTGCTGGCCAGGTAATCGCGCACATGACTCAGATGCTGCGTCATGCGGTCGTGGTACTGCAGGCAGGTGATGGCGTGCAACATCTCGGCCCGCATCGCCGCCAGTGCGGTAGTGCTGGCACCGCTGCCGGCGACAGCCAGCATGGTGGCCATGTTGCGCAGGGCCTCTCCCAGCGTCTCCACCGAGGGCTGTGACTGCTGCAAGGCCAGATCGATCTGATCGCTGGCCGCGATCAGGACGCGCGCGGCTTCGCGGCCATTGTTGTTGCCTGCTCCCACGCCGCGGCCCTCAGGTACCTGTCCGGATCTGATTGGGTGCCGGAACCATGCGCAGCAGACCTGGAATGTCCAGAATCAGCGCCACGGCGCCTTCGCCGAGGATGGTCGCGCCGCCCACGCCTTCGATGCGTGCGTAGTTGGTCTCCATCGACTTGATCACCACCTGCTGCTGACCCAGCAGCTGGTCGATGAACAGGCCGGCACGACGGCCGTCGCCCTCGACGATCATGATCAGTCCTTCGTGCAGCGCATCGCTGCGCGGCAGCACGCCGAAAACCTCATGCAGCCGGATGATGGGCAGATATTCGCCGCGGAAGGAGAACACCTCGCCGTGACCGTAGATCTGGCTGACCGCACCGGGCTTCAGCTGCAGCGATTCGATCACCGTCACCAGCGGCACGATGTAGGTTTCCGTGCCCACCGATACGGTCTGGCCATCGACGATGGCCAACGTCAGCGGCAGGGTGATGGTGATGGTCGTGCCCTGGCCCAGTTCCGAGCGCAGTTCGACGCTGCCACCCAGATCCTTGATGTTGCGCCGTACCACGTCCATGCCCACGCCGCGACCCGACAGGTCGGTGGTCTGTGCTGCGGTGGAAAACCCCGGCAGGAAGATCAGCTCGTAGACTTGCTCGTCGGTCAGCGATGCATTGGGGTCGATCAGCCCTTTGCTGCGCGCCTTGTCGAGCAGTTTGTCCCTGTTCAGTCCGCCGCCATCGTCGCTGATGACAATGTTGATCGAGCCGCCCTTGTGGAAGGCGTTCAGATGCACCGTGCCCTCCTCGGGCTTGCCGGCAGCCGCGCGGGCTGAGGGCGATTCGATGCCATGATCGACACTGTTGCGCACCAGGTGCACCAGCGGATCGCCGATCTTCTCCAGCACGGTCTTGTCCAGCTCGGTCTGCTCGCCGGAAATCTGCAGGCGGATCTTCTTGCCCAGCCGCGTCGAAAGGTCGCGCACCAGCCGCGGGAAGCGGCTGAACACCGATCCCACGGGAAGCATGCGCACGCGCATGACCGATTCCTGCAGCTCGCGGATATTCATGTCCAGCTGCGACAGGCCCGAACGCAGCCTTTCGGCGTTGGCGCCTTCAAACGCCTTGCTCAACTGGCTGAGCATGGACTGCGTGATCACGATCTCGCCGACGGTATTGAGCAATTCGTCGATCTTCTCGATTGCCACACGGATGGAGTTCACTTCGGCGCTGGCGGTCTGCGCGCCAGCGGTCTGCGCGCTGGCTGCCTGTGGCGCACGGACTGCCGCGGCCGTGGGCTCGGCATGCACTGCCGCTTCCATCGCCTGCAGCTCTGCATCCTCCACGGGCGTCGGGGCGGCAGCGGTGTCACACATGTTCAGCGGCTCGATGACGAGCTCACAATCGCCTTCGGCCCATTCGAAG
>DATNCK010000174.1:0-4347 GCA_035571575.1 Steroidobacteraceae bacterium
CACGAGGCGGATGCTCTGATCCTCGAGCGATCCGCGCACCTGTCCCACGGGCGCCGTGGTGTTCTGGCGACGCAGTGCGCCGACCACCTCGGCGACTGATACGTTGTATTCGCGCAGCCGCTGCGCATGCAGCAGCACCGACAGTTCGCGCTTCAGCGAACCGTTCACATCCACCGTGGAGACGCCGCTGATGCCGCGGAATCGATCGGAGAGCTGATCCTCGGCCAGCCGCGACACTTCGGCCAGCGTCTGCGTATCCGAAGACAGCGACAGCTGCATCACCGGTTCCTGCGACGGGTCGTAGCGGAACAGCACCGGCTCGCGCATTTCGATGGGCAGCTTGTAGCGCACCTGGCTGATGGCGTTGCGGATCTCATCCGCCGCTTCCACCATGTTCTTGTGGAAATTGAAGATGACGATGATCTGCGCGCTGCCTTCATTTGCCGTGGAGCGGATCTCGTGCACCTGCGGCACGCTCTGCAGCGGCTTCTCGATGCGGTTGATGATTTCGCGTTCCACCGATTCGGGCGAGGCGCCCGGGTAGGGCACGCTCACCACGAGTACCGGCTCCTGCACATCGGGCAGCGAGTTCACCTTCAGGTTCTTGATGGCCAGCAGTCCCAGACACATCAGCACGATGACGATGGCCACCGTGGTGATCGGCTGCTTGATGCTGAAGTTGGAAAGGAACATGACTCTTCCCTCTACTTCGCTGTGGCCAGTGACTTGCCCCATTGCACGGCCTGACCGTCGTGCAGCGAGGAGTTCGGGTAACGCAGCACCTGATCGCCATCGGCCAGGCCCGATGTCACCACGTATTCGCCGCTGCGGGGATCGCGGTCGCCGAGCTTCAGGATGGTCTTGTGCAGTTTGTCGCCAGCCACCTTCCACACGAAGGCGGTGTCGCCATCACGCACGATGATGGCCGGCGCCAGCGAATGTCCCTCGGACTGCGTCACTTCGACGCGGCCTTCGGCATAGAGCCCGGCGACGCCAGGCTGCTGCTGGCCCTGCGCAAAGGCCACCAGCACTTCCACCTGGCGCGTCGTGGCATTGGCGGTGGGATTCACGCGCGTGATCTTGCCTGAGAACTCCTGGCCTTCGAAGCCATGCACGCGGAAGGACACTTTCTGGCCCGGATGCACGGCGCCGACGCTGTCGGCCGATATGAAACCCTCGAAGCGCAGGCTGGCCGGATCGATGACCTTCACCAGCTCCTTGCCAACCTGCGCCGTGTCGCCCGCCGACACGCGGCGATCGCTGACGATGCCGTCGAAGGGCGCGCGCACCATGGTGCGGGCCTGCTGCTGCTGGGCAGCCACCAGCCGGCTCTTGGCCGCTTCGCTGTCGCTGAGCGTGGTGTTGCGACGGACTTCGGCGTCTTCCACCTGCTGCGCGGAAACCAGTCCGCCTTCGCGCAGCTTCACCATGCGCTCGTACTGACGCTGCGCCTGCTCCAGCGCCTGCGCTGCCGCCTTGGCGGTGGACTGCGCTGAAGACAGCGAGTCGCGAATGGCCGTGTCGTCCAGTTGCACAAGCAACTGGCCACGGCGCACCGCGTCACCGTTCTCTTTTAGTACGGAGAGCACCACGGCTGACACTTCGGCGCGCAGATCGGCGCGCTTCTCGGGAAGTATGGAGCCGGTGATAGCCGGGCCGGTGGCCAGAGTCTTGCGCGCCAGGGTCAGCACATCTTCCGCCGAGAGCAGCACGGGCTGTGCAGCCGCCGCCTTGGCCTTGTCCGCATCCTGCTGCGCTGCGTTCTTGCAGCCCAGGGCCAGCAGCATGATCGCGCCGACCGCCCAGATTCCTGTTCTTCGCGTGCCTTCCTTCACTTCGCCCACCATCCAGCCTGCCATTCGATGCCCCTACAGTATCGGGGGACGGCATTCTCCTACAGGCAAGTGACATCTGGCGCCAATCGCGCCATTTTTTCGCGGAAATTGTCGGGGCCGGGCGGCCGGAGCTAGTTGTCCCTGCCGGGCAGCGTGTCGAGCATGCTGGCCAGCTCCTCCGCGTGCTCCTCTTCAATGGCCAGGATGCCCTCGAGCATGCGCCGCGTGGTGGGATCGCCATCGCCGATGTATCGGACCATCTCGGTATAGGACTCGATGGCCACGCGCTCGGCGATCAGGTCTTCCTTGAGCATGTCCGGAAAGGTGTTCCCCTCAACGTATTCGGAGTGGCTGCGGTCACTCATGCCCTGAGGATTGAAGTCGGGCTCGCCGCCCAGCTGCACGATGCGCTCGGCGATCTGATCCGCGTGGCCCTGCTCTTCATTGGCGTGCTTGAGCAGCTCGCTCTTGATGGCCTCGCCCAGTGCGCCATTGGCCATGAAGTAGTGGCGGCGGTAGCGCAGCACGCACACCAGTTCGGTGGCCAGTGCTTCGTTCAGCAGCTGCAGCACCACTTCACGGTTGGCGCCGTAGCTGGGCGTGACTGCGCCGTTGAATACATGCTTGCGCGCGCGTTCGCGCAGAGTCTGGATATCAGAAAGAAAGCTCTGCTTGCCTTCCGGCGCGGCGCCCGACTTGGCCTGGTTCGCGGTCTGTATCCCGTTGCTCGCCATTGCTCACTCCCTGCGACTTCCGGCCGCACTGGTCGCAGCATGGGAGTGATGGACAGCTGTCGCCATCAGGCCGCAGGCCAACACCCTGTAGGAGAAGGACCACGCATTGCGCGGGTGTTGCGGCTGAGCCGATCAGCTTCGGGTTTGTCCTACAACATCTCGGCGGAGGCACTGGTGTTGTCGTCTGTATGCGAAAGGCACAGTACACACCGCCGTATGCACGGCTGTACGAATCAGGAGATGTCATGAATAACCTCAAGAAGATCGCGGCCGCGAGCGTGCTGGCACTGGCCATCGGCGCTACAGGCTGCAATGTGTTTCGTGGTGAATCGACCGCGGGACAGTATGTGGACGATGTGGCGATCACCTCCAAGGTGAAAGCCGATCTGCTCGAGTCGCATCGGGTGGATGGCCTGGATGTGAATGTGGATTCGATGAACGGCAAGGTCACGTTGAGTGGCTGGGCCAGCAACCAGGCCGAGAAGGCCACCGCGGGCAACATTGCGCGCTCGGTGAAGGGTGTGAAGTCGGTGGACAATCAGCTGAAGATCAAGGGCTGATCCGAGGCTCACCGTCCCAGGGAGAAAGGCCCTTTACCGGGCCTTTTTCCCGTCTTTGAGCGCCGGATGAGTGCAGCGGGCGCTGGGGCTGGGTTAACCTGCGGCGGGCATGCGCTGCCTGATCGTCACCCCGCCCATGATCCAGCTGAATACGCCTTATCCGGCGACGGCGTATCTATGCGGCTTTTTGCGGCAGCACGCTGCGGGCCTGCAATTGCAGGTGACTCAGGCCGATGCTTCCATCGAATTGTTCCTGCGCCTTTTCTCAGCGCCGCTGATCACGCGTATGGCCGGAGAGCTGCGCCGGCGTGCGCGGAGTGCAGGACGCGCTCAGGTGCCGGTGGCCATCGCGCATTTTCTGGAGCACGCCGATCGCTATGCGCAAACCGTCGAGCCGGCCATCCGCTTCCTGCAGCGCCGCGATCCCAGTCTGGCGCTGCGCATCGTGGGTCGCGCCTTTCTGCCTGAAGGACCGCGTTTCGCGCAGATCACCGAAGAGGCGCTGCATGAGGCGTTCGGCACGCTGGGCACCACCGAGCAGGCGCGTTATCTCGCCAGTCTCTATGTGGACGACCTTGCCGACGTGTGGCGCATCGGCATCGATCCGCGTTTCGAGCTGGCGCGCTATGGTGAGCGGCTGGCCGCCAGCGCCGCATCCTTCGACCCATTGCAGACCGCGCTCGATGCAGAGCCCACGCTGGTCGATGAGGCATTGGATGAACTGACCGCAGAGATGCTGGCTGCGCAGAAGCCGGACGTGGTGGCGATCAGCGCCCCCTTCCCCGGCAACGTTTACGGCGCGTTCCGCATGGCGCGTCACATTCGCGCAGCGCTGCCGCATGCCACCCTGGTATTGGGCGGAGGATGGGTGAACACCGAGTTGCGCGCGCTGCGCGAGCCGCGTGTGTTCGACTACTTCGACTACGTGACGCTGGATGATGGCGAGCGTCCGCTGCTGAATCTTCTGAAGCGGCTGCGGGATGGCGCCACACCGCTGGTGCGTACCTATCTGCGCCGCGACAAGCAGGTGGTATTCGAGCATGACGCCACGCAGCACGACATCCCGCAACGCGATACCGGCATTCCCACCTATGACGGCCTGCCCCTGAACCGCTACGTATCGGTGCTGGAGATGCTGAATCCCATGCACCGCTTCTGGTCCGACGGGCGCTGGAACAAGATCACGCTGGCGCATGGCTGCTACTGGAAGAAGTGCAC
>DATNCK010000175.1:0-2306 GCA_035571575.1 Steroidobacteraceae bacterium
CGATCCAGCATCTCCAGACCTGCGGGAATGATGCCGGCCGCGATCAATCCCGCCACGGCATTTCCCGCGTGCTCCACGTCGGCAAAGCTGGCCATGATGCAGCGGGCCAGGCGCGGCAGTGGCACCAGCCGCACGGTCACCTCGGTGATGACTGCCAGCATGCCCTCGGAGCCGACCATCAGCGCCAGCAGATCGAGGCCAGGGGCGTCGAGCGCCGCGCTGCCGAACTGCACTTCGTCGCCCTGCGCGGTGAGCGCGCGAACAGCCAGTACATTGTGCAGCGTCAGCCCGTACTTCAGGCAGTGCACGCCGCCCGAGTTCTCGGCCACATTGCCGCCGATGCTGCAGGCGATCTGGCTGGAAGGATCCGGCGCGTAGTACAGACCATGAGGCTTCGCGGCTTCAGAGATGGCGAGATTGCGAACACCGGGCTGCACTACGGCCGTTCGCGCGCGCGCATCCACTTTGAGGATGCGATCGAATTTCGCCATCGACAGCAGCAAGCCCTGCGCATGCGGCACGGCGCTGCCCGCAAGACCCGTGCCTGCGCCGCGCGGTACCACTGGCACCTGGTGCTGATGGCAGAAGCGCAGCAGCTGCACCAGCTGCTGCTGCGTGCGCGGCAGCGCCACCGCCAGTGGCTGCTGGCGGATCAGTGTCAATCCATCACATTCGAAAGGCCGCGTATCTTCGGCTTCAGTCAGCAGGCTGTCGGGCGGCAGCAGTGCGCGCAGCCCGGCCAGAACTTCCGTGCTACCCACCCGGCACCAGCAAAGTGAACGGCGGCACATACGCCATCAGCATCACCACGAGGCCCACCAGGCCAGCCAGTATGAGACTGTGCAGGAACACATAGCGCAGGATGGTACCTTCCTGACCGAACCAGCGGGTAGCGGTCGAAGCCACGACGATGCTCTGGGCATCGATCATCTTGCCCATCACTCCACCGGCACTGTTCGCACCAGCCATCAGGATGGGTGACAGCCCCAGCTGCTGTGAAGTCACCTTCTGCAATCCGCCGAAGAGAACATTGGCGGCGGTGTCCGATCCGGTGACTGCGACACCCAGCCATCCCAGATAGGTACCGAAGAAGGGATACAGCACGCCAGTGGCTGCGAATGCCAGTCCCAGCGTGGCATCCACACCTGCGTAGCGCGTGAGGTAACCCAGCGCGAGCATCGCGGCAATGGTGAGCAGCGAGGGCGCGACGCTGCGCAAGGCACGCCCGTACACACGCAAGATCTGCACCGGACCGGCGCCCAGCGCAAAACCGGCCAGCACGCCTGAAATGAGGATGGCGGTGCCCGTGGCCGACAGCAGATTGAAATTGTAGCTCGCCGCTTCAACAGTGGGCTTGGTCACCACGGGTGGCACGCGTTGCACCAGCTGGTCCAGGCCCGGAAATGGAATGGCGAGCCGGAACACGGAATCCAGCCACGCCTTGACGGTGGGCAGGCCCCACAGGAATACCAGCACCATCAGGATCAGCCACGGCATCCACGCGCGGGCCAGCGCAGCACCCTGAGGCGCCGGGCCATGCGACGTGACCGCCCCTTCGATGCGCATGATGCTGCGCGGCTTCCATCCGCGCAGAAACGACACCAGCACCACGACGGACACCAGCGAGGCACCGATTGCCGTGAGCCATGGTCCATGCAGGTTCGAAATGGCCAGCTGTGTGATGGCGAAACTCACTGCCGCCACCAGGATCGCCGGCCACACTTCCATGGTGCGCTTCCAGCCGCAGTAGGCGATGAGCAGCCAGAAAGGCACCAGCAGCGAGAATGGCGTCATGATGCGGCCTACGACCGCAGACAGATCCTGCAGCGGCAGATCGGTGACGCCGGCCAGCGTGACCAGCGGCGTACCCAGCGCACCGAAGGCCACTGGCGCCGTGTTGGCAATCAACGAGAGACCCGCGGCCTGCAGCGGCGAGAAGCCCAGCCCGATCAGCATGGCGCCAGTCACCGCCACCGGCGTGCCGAATCCCGCCGCACCTTCGAAGAAGGCGCCAAAGCAGAAGGCCACCAGCAGCAGCTGCAGGCGACTGTCCTCCACTACGCCAGCGATGGAGTTGCGCAGCACCACGAACTGGCCGCGGTCCAGCGTCAGCTGGTACATGAAGATCACATTCAGCACGATCCAGCCGATGGGCAGCAGACCGTAGGCGGCGCCGAAACCGGCCGCCGCGAAGGCCTGCTGCGCAGGCATGTGGAAGGCGAAGATGGCCACCAGCAACGCCGCGACCAAACCAGCCACGGCGGCAGCGGGAGCACGCAGACGCAATAGCGCCAGGCTGCCGAGCA
>DATNCK010000176.1:0-10584 GCA_035571575.1 Steroidobacteraceae bacterium
TGCGCATGGAATTCTCCCTTTCCCGTTCATGTTTTCAGTTGTTCGCTGTCAGCGGGTCGATGATCTGCGGCACCTCGATGATCCGCGTGAACGGAATGCCCGAGAGCTCCGTGTGCTTGCGGACGGCATCCTCGCCGCTGGCCAGATAGATGCAGAAGGTCTTGTCGGCCGCCACGTAGCTGTGCTGCCACTGCACCGTGCCGCCCAGCTTCTCCAGGGCACAATTGGAGGCACGAGCCGCGCCACACAGTTCCACCACAGACATGCCGCCGACGCCAGGGATGTCCCGCTCGATCACGTAACGCTTCAACTTGGCCATGAGTACTCTCCTTCTAGGTAGGTAGCGAATTGCTGCCTGGTGGTTGCATTGTCCGCATCGCCGGCTCCAGGGAAAGCTAAACTTTCTTGAGAGTACTAAAGATAAACTTTACCATCTGCAGATGGCTCTATCGCACCTCAGGTCGCTGCAGGCACTCGAACTGGCGCTGCGCACCGGTTCGCTGAAGGACGCCGCTGCCGCCCTGGGTATCACGCCGGCTGCGGCGGGGCAGCGCATCAAGGCGCTGGAGGAATATCTGGGCACAGAGCTGCTGGTGCGCGGGCGATCTGGCCTGCGTGCCGCACCTGCGCTGGGAGCTGTGCTCCCGCAGCTCTCAGGCGCCTTCCGCGAACTGGAGCAGGTGGCCACTCAGCTGGACATGCAGCGCGGTCATGAGGTGCACGTCGCGGCGCCACCGGATCTCGCGGAGCTGTGGCTGCGGCCGCGGTTGAGCCGGTTCACGCGGGACTATCCCAACATCCGCTTCCGCATCAATGGCGAGGGAGACGCGCCGTTGCGCATTCGACCTGCCGACTGCGAAATGCGCTTCGGTCCGGCGCCGCAATCCGGCCCGTCAGATGTGCTGTTCCGCGATTTCGTGCTGCCAATCGGCTCGCCTGAAACCACGGCGCGAATCGCCAGCGTGACGCGTCGCGACCGGCTCGAAGGATTCCCGCTGCTGCATCTGGACTTCTACAAGGACGATCCCGCGGCGCCAAACTGGACGCACTGGGTGAAGGCACAGAGGCTGCGGCGCACCGAACCGAATCGCGGCATCCGCTACCAGCGCATAGTCACGGTGATCGAAGCGGTGCTGGCCAATGCGGGCTTCACGCTGTGCGGCATGGCGCTGCTGTCTGAATTGCTGGAAAGCGGTCGCCTGTCACTGCCGTTTCCGGCTTCGACCGGTTCATGGACCGGCCATGCCTTCCAGGCGCGTTTCCGCAGCGATGCCCTGGCGCGGCCGGAGCTGCGGCGTTTCCGTGAGTGGCTGGCAGCAGAAGCCGATACCACTCGCCAGTGGCTGGCGCGTGCCACAGTGGTATCGCGCGGCAGGCCGCGTGCAAAGAAGCGCTGAGGCCTAGAGGTAGACCAGCGAGTAGGTAATGGAAGTGGATACCGTTCCAGGGCGCGCCTCGCCGTCGGCAAGCGAGTACCCGGCGTAAAAATGCCACGCGCCGGCGCCAACCGCGGCCTGGGTGGCAGCGGTAGTTCCGGGAGAGATTGGCGATCCCACCATCCCCGGGCTGGAAGCTTCGTAGAGCTTCACTTCGACATTGCTGGTTCCGGTGTTGATCAGCGCATGGGTTGCCGCGTCGACATTGGGGCCAGCTTCAAAGTAGGCGGCAACCGTGCGGTTAGCCGTGCACTGACTCACGCTGATGTTGAAGTAGGTACCCGCCGCAGGGCTCTTGCGCGCCCGGGCAATACTCAATGCGTCCGCATCAACCACAGGCAAAGCCACCGCACCATCACCGCTACCCGCGCCATTGACGCGCACCATGCAGGTGTTTTCCGTTACTGCGCCCGTGAAGGTGATAGTCCCGTCCGATGCCAGACCCGACATCGACCCCAACGCGGACATCGCGCCACCGGCCGCCAGCAGCGCCCTTGTGATGCAGATGTTCATGTTGTTGGCCCCCGCATGGGCGGAAAATATCTCCGCGACCACGCGCATCGCAAGTCAATTTGCGATCAGCTACTGATAGCTCAGGGTGAAGGTGGCCTGCGCATGCACGCTGCCGGCGGCCAGAGGCGCCGGACTGCCGCCCGAAGAATCTGTATCGTCACGGTAGTACTGCACCGTCAGGGGCACGGAGCCGATGCTGTTCGATGCGCCCAGCAGCCATTGGTGGGAAGTGCCGGCTTCGGCCGAGTCCGGCCCGAAATTCACCGGCCCTGCATTGTTCAGTATCCGCAGCTTGATGCCACGGGCCGTGGAATTCGGCGCCAGCGTCAGCAGCGACGAAGTGTTGGCCGGGGTCGTGGCATCGCCCAGCGTGATGTAGACATTCGCGCCCGGCGCGCAACTCAGGCCGATGGGGAAGCGCGTGTCTCCGCCGGTCTTGCCCACGGTGTTCAGAGAGCCCAGGGATACGACAGGAAGGTTAACACTCACCACTGGAGTGGTGACGGTGCAGGTAATCGGCAATACCGCGGCGTTGCCGGCACTGGTTGCAAGCGTATTGGCGATACCTGTGCTCCAGCCACAGGCGCCGGTTGGAGTGAAAGTCACCGTTACACTTGGCATGCTCGAGAGCGTAAAGCCAGAAACAATCTGTCCGGTCACCACCAGATCCGCGCGCATGCCGGGAAGCGCGCCTGAGCCCGGTGCAGCGATGGTTCCAGAGGTGAAGCCACCGCCGGTGGATGTGATCAGCGTCTGGACTGGTCCGTCCACGACATGAAACTTGACCCCGATGCCACTGACGCTGGTCTGATAGACGCCGCTGCCCGCCTGGACTTCAGTGCCATTGACGCTCGCGGTCTCGATCAGGTCGCAGGCGATGCCGCCGGCGGTGGTCGTGGTCTCCGCGCTGGCCACCAGCGCGCCTGCGGCTGCGTCTCGGGGTACCGAGTAAGGTCCTGCCGGTGAGAACGACAGGGTGCCGGGCGAGATGTTGACTGTTTGCGCCAGCGCCGGTGCGATGGACTGCAGCAGCAGCAGGGCGATCATGCCTGTCGCGAACAATCCCTGTGGCTTGGTCTTGCGCGGCATGCTTAAGGAGCTGGCTCGGCGGTGCAGACGGTGTCGATGCGAACGAATGGATCGTCGCCCGCCTGGCGGGCAGGCAAGCGGTACGGCAGCACGCACTGCTGATCCGGCGCATCGCCCCAGCGAACGCTCAAGGTGCCGGTCTCTGCGATGCCGCGCAGGTAGATGCGGCCATCCTGACCCGCCAGGCCCACTTCGCTGTGCTGGTCATCATAGACACTGGCGCCAAAAGGAATCTCCGATCCATCCGGCCGATGGGCAGTGATCAGGATAGCCTTGCCACTGACGGTCTCAAAGTGGATCAGTACCACGGCGTTGAGACGCGGGGCCACCATTCGTGTGGTGCTCTTGAACTCGATATCCGCAGAGACCGCGCCTTCCGGATCGATGTTGATGCTGTTCATCCGGTACGGCAGCAGGAAGGGCAGCACGGCATAGCCGGAACGATTGATCACGGTGCCGATGCTGTTGGTTACGCGCGCCCCTTCGGCGCCGGAGGCCTCGACAATGCCGAAGGTATCGGTCATCTGGTTGGAAAGCGTGATACCGCCTCGATGGATCACCATTCCTCCGGTAGCGCCCAGGGATTGCTGCGAATACCCGCTGCCCGCGCCCGCACTGGTCGATACGGTGGAGTAAGTGCTGCGGTATTGGCCACTGGCTGCATAAGCCGCGTCCCCATCGGCCTGGCTGGCGGAAATGTTGTAACTCAGCTGATGGTTCTCTCCCAGTGTGCCGGTCAGCACTTGCTGGCCGCCGCGCTTGCGCTCGCCTCCGCTGGTGCTCTGGGTGAAGTTGCTCGAGAACGCAGGAGCGTGCGGTGAGCGTCCCAGGGGCAAGGAGAAGTTTGCCTGCACCCGGTTGTCGGGGGCACCGGTCAGCATGTTCTTCTGGCGCGCGGCCGAGATGCCGTAGCTCAATCTCGTGTCCCCGATCCGGAAGTGATTGGTGTATCCAGCCTGAAGCTGTGTCGTGGATCCAGGCGCGTGCCAGTAGTCGCGCACGGAACCCGTCAGATAGAAGTCTCCCCAGCGGCCCGGCAGGGTCTGGTTGACGCTGATCTGCCATTGGCTGCGCATGCGATTGGTGGTGTAGGGATCGGTGCCGGCACGAACTGCCTGTTGCAGGGCTTGCGCTTCGACAAATGAATAGAACCCCGTGGAGGAAAAACGATACGCCGCCAGCGCGATATTGGTTCCGGTCGCAGGCACGAGCTTGTTGTAGCCAATGCGCAGGCTTTCACCGGTGAGCGCGGCCGTATCAGGGAGCGCGGCCCTGGATCGCGTCACGTCGGCTGATACCGCGCCCACTGCCGTGTTGATGGCGATTCCCATCAAGGCTGCCTGGTAGTTTTCAGAACCGACCGCACCGGTATAACCAGTCAAGAAGCTGCTGAAACCATGCTGCAGAGTGGCCTGCGCGAAACGTTCGTCTGCGCTCGAGGGTTGCCGCAGTGATCCCGCCGCAGCGGTGTAGCGCCACAGTCCGGGACGCAGCAACTGTGCCACGGTGGCGTAGGGCACCGTAAAACTCTCCTGGCTGCCGTCGGCTTCATGAACCACCACGTTCAAGTCTCCGCCATAGCCAGTGGCGAACAGGTCGTCGATCACGAATGCACCGGGCGACACCGTAGTTTCCAGAATGGTGATGCCGTTCTGGGTGATGACCACCCGTGCGTTGGTATGGGCTACTCCGCGCACCACCGGCGCAAATTCAAGCTGCGAGTCCGGCAGCATCTGGTCACTGCTGGCCAGCGATACGCCACGAAATCCGAAGCCGTCGAAAACGGCGCTGTCGGTGAAGTTGTCGCCCACGGTCAGGTCGCTGCGGATCGAAGGAATGTCGTGCGCGATGTAGGTGGAGATGCTGTGGAACCTGAGCGACTCGTTCGACGCCACATCCACCGAAGATCTCTGCCGCAGATGCCAGCTGCCGTAGTTGAACCCATTTATCAGATCAACATGTCCTTTGGTAGTCACCGTGCCAAAGGCCGCGTAGCGATAGGCGTTCAGGTTGTAGCCCACGGTGGCGGATGGCACGCCATCGTCCCAGGCTTCGGGGCCGACATAGCCGCGAGGCGCGGTCAGCATCGAGGCCTGCGGAACACTGACGTCCAGCCGCAGCTGCGACATTTCGAAGGACACCGTCGCGTCCTGGACCAGCGCGGCAAGGTCCACGCACTCCGCGGAGCCCGACTTGGGCAGGCTGTTGCGCGCAGACGGCGACAGCTTCCCGAGGTCGAGTCCGATCTGGTCGACAATGATCCGGTCAATACAGGGCTGGGCGATGTCACTGCCGGGCTGGCCAATGAAACGGATGGACGCCCGGCTTGCCCACTTCCCATTGATCTGCAGATCGACCAGGTACTCGCCCGGAAGAACGGGATTGCCTCGTGAAAAGCGCGAAACGTCGATCTGCGATCCATTCCGCAGGAAGGCGGGGTTGAATTCGACCTGCGGGGCGGCGGGCGATGGTGCGGGAGGCGCAGAGGCAGGCGCCGGTAAAGACGGTTCCGCTGCCAGCGCTGGCGCCGCGGCCAGCGTGAGCAGTACAGACAGCGTGCCCGCTGTTCTGGTCATCAGGTCAGGGTGCCGAGGCCGTAGTCGTTGCCTTTACGTTGCCGCCGTAGTCGTTGACGAAGGTGTACTCGAGCGCAACGGCTGCGGTGGGTGCAGTGACCGGGTCCTGCACAGCGAAAATGTTGCTGGCGAAGGGCAGCAGCATGTCGGACTTGGCGGTGACCGGATGTCCGTCCACGGTCGCCGTGACCTGGGCCAGCGAGACATGGTACGGGGTGGGATTGCTGGCCTGGATTCCAGTCAGCTTGCCGTCTTTCGATACCAGCTTCCATGTCAGCTGTGCCGGCGCATCCGCGGCGGAGCCCTTGAGTCCCGCCGGCCTGAAAAACACCTTCATGCGATGTTTGAAGGCCAGTTCGAGCTGATTGGGCAGATCCGCATTCGGAGCGGCGCGGGGAGGGATATCCAGCACGTTGAGCCAGAACAACGACTCGCGATCGGCGGGCAAGGGATCACGCGTGTAAACCAGCCGCAGGCTCTGGCTCTTGGTGGGGTCGAGCCGGAACACCGGTGGCGTCAGGGCGAAGGGAACCTTGGATTCACCCGGCTTCGCGTCTGCATTGCCCGCGTCGAGCCAGGCCTCAACCAGCGACGGTTTGTCGCTGCCGTTGCGGACATTGATGGTGACCTCGCGCTTGGCGGCTGGATACACCACGCGGGTGCCATCGATGACGATTCCTGCCTGGGCGACTGGCATCGCGCTCAGGAGAGCAGCGCCGAAGCATGCCAACAGACCGACTCTGGTTGCGCTAGATCCGCACATGGGAAGGCGTTTGATGAATTGTTATTCAGCGGATCATAGCAACAGGGCGCAGCATTCGCTGCGCCCTGTTTGATTCAAGCGAGGTGGCCGCCATCGGCCGACCGACAGCGCTTAGTTGTAGATCAGCGAGTAGGTGATCGAGGTGCTGACTGCACCCGCCGTGGCGGCGTGACCGCCGGCGGCCGCGGTCGAATATCCCGCGTAGAACCACTGCGTGCCCTCGGCGCCAATGGTCTGGGCAACAGGCTGGTTGGTGTTCGTGCCGGGCTTCACCTGCGTACCGACAATGGTGGCGGCAGAAGCGTTGTAGATGTTCACCTCTACGTTGCTGCCCGCTACCGTGTTGATCAGGCCGCCAGTCACTTCGTCGACGTTCGGGCCGGCTTCGAAGTAGATCTGCACCGTGGTCGGCGCAGCGGGACCGACACCGATGTCCGCTACAGCGTTACAGGCGCTCAGGCCGACGCTGAAGAAGGTTCCTGCCGCCGTCGTACGTGCAGCGCCATTGGTCAGCGCCGCGGTGTCCACCGTGGGCAATGCCACCGTGCCGTCGCCCGTACCCGCACCGTTGATCTTGAGCGTGCAGGTGCTCGCCGTAACCGCGCCGGTGAAAGTGATGGTGCCATCCGATGCCATACCGGTCATCGGTGTAGCCAGAGTAGCCGTAATCCCCGCGGCCGCTATGGCCCGCTTGACCCAAGTGTTCATGCTTTCCTCCAAGGTTGGAAGCAATCTATGGTGCCTTCCCTGCACCGAGTATCGGCTGCTTCACGATTTACTTAAGACTGGAGGTAGGGGCTTTGCTGATATGTGATCCCTGTCTCAGGCATGCCGTTTCTGAACGATGGGGTTCATGGGGACGACAGGACCCTCACCGCAGGCCGACGACCTGTCGGCCCTGCTCGAAGACGACGTCTACGGGGATGTTCTTCTTCGTCAGGCGGTCGAGGTCAGTCTGCAGTCCGGAGCGCATGGCGCCTTCTTCCTTTACGACCTTTGCCGCCGCCGCGTAGTCACCGTCGCCCTGCAGCTTGATGAGGCGCCCGGCCAGTGAGGTCACGGCCCGCGACATCTTTGCGGTATCGACACGGTATGTTCCGGTGGCCGCATCGCGCGTGAACGCGCCCTGGTCCTCGAAGTAGTTGAACTCGATCATGTTCGCCACGGAATGCGCATTGCTCGCGCCCCAGCGGACCGAGCGGATGATGCCGGCAACGAAGGTCACGTAGTGATCCAGCAGCCGGGTGTCTTTGAGCTCCTTCTTCTCCAGCAGTTTCGTCACCAGGTACAGCCCGAGGATGTCGGCCTTGCACTCCTCGAGCGCGCCGTAGTTCTCCTTGAGCGCGGCGCGTACGGTGCCCTTGCCGTCGATGGTGTTCTTGATGCCGAGTCCATGGGCCACCTCGTGGAACATCACATTCGCGAAGAAGGCGTCGGGGTTCACGTTGGGCAGCTGGTCCTTCGCGATGAGCTCATTGGCGATCGGCACCAGCGTTGCCTCGAACTTCGCCTGGATCGCGTTCTTCAGCTGCAGGCGTCGCGTACCGGCCTTCAGGCCGACCTGCTCGTCATTGGGCAGGTTGATGGCGATGGTCTTGGATCCGGCATTGGAATCACCGGCCACGTACACCACATCATAGGCGTTGAGGTCGGAATCGGATCCGGCGGGCTCCTTCTTGTACGCGGCGGGCACTGGCAGTTCGCGCTGCATTTCTGGCAGAAACTTCGCGAAGCGCGCGAGCCGCTCGCTCCACTGCATGTCCTTCACCAGCACATAGGCTTCGAAGGCAGTGCGATACCCGTAGAGCTGATCCTCGTAGTTCTCGATCGGACCTATCACCAGATCGACCTGATTCTGCTTCATGTCCATCCAGGCGAAGTCGCTGGGCTGATAGTCATCGGTTTCGAGCGCGGTGGCGCGCTTCTCCAGATACACCTTGAGCTTTGCATCCTTCACGATGGCTGCAGCAGCGCGCAGTTCAGTTGCCATCGCCTTCAGTTGCGTGGAGTAGGCCTGGCTGTACGGCAGCAGCGTGAGCTTGCCGTCGTTGCCGCGGCGCACCAGTGAATACTGACCTGTCTTCTTCGCATCGCCGAAGGCTTCGAACTCAGCCTTGGTCATGTCCGCCGGGTAGAACTGCGAGCCTGCAGGCTTCGGCCCGATGCCGGCGACGAAGGGCGTATTGGCATCGATGCGATCCCAGGGGCCGAAATTGATCTCGACCAGACGCTTCAGCTTGGGGTCGCTGATGCCATCGAGCAGCGGTTTAGGATCGCCATAGGCCTGCCGCCAGTAGATGTCGTTGACCTGTTCTGCGGCCGAAATGAAATGGCCCAGCACTTGCTGGTCTTCCGGCGACACCTTGGAGAGGTCGGTGGTGAGCTTCACCGTGGCGTACTTGTCCAGGCGCGACTGGATGGAGTCGTTCGCCGCCGTGAATTTCGGCGCTGCAACGCTCGGTGCGGTGGATTCATTCCGGGTGCAGCTGCAGAGCAGGACCAATGCCGGAGCCAGCAGCAAAGAGGCGCGAATCATGACGAAACTCCCGCAGGGAACACAGTGCTGAGCATAGGACAGGAGCCCCGCTGGAGATACCGTGTCTTCTGGGTCGAGGCAGCCCTGTGGTAGGTTGTCAGCGACGCCGGGAGGGGGTTGCAATGGGCTCCGGTACATGAACAGCATTTTCGCCAGCATTGAGCATTGGCCGCTGTCGGTGTGGGCCCGCGAGGATGAGTACGCCTATTTCCTGGCATTGATCTTCCATGCCTGGGGCATGGCGTTGCTGGTGGGCGGGGGTGTCGTCATCACGCTGCGCGTGATGGGAGTGGCTGGCGGTGCAGCCTTGTCGAATTTTCGTGGCTTCCTGCCGGTGATGTGGCTGGGTGTCGCACTGGCCATTCCCTCAGGCTTTGTATTGCTGGTGGCTTACCCGGCCAAGGCGTTCACCAATCCCATCTTTGCCATCAAGTTCGCCTGTCTGATCGGCGCGGCGCTGCTGTTGCGACGGTTGATACGGATCGGCGCGGCACCGCGCAACAGCCGCATGCTGGCGGTGTTGTGCCTGCTGCTGTGGCTGGCCGGTGTTACCGCTGGAAAGCTGTTGCTTCACACCTACCGCGTGCTGACGGTGAGCTGATGGAAGCTGATCCGATAGTCAATGTGGTGGCCATCGGGCACTGGGGCCGTGAAGTCGGCATCTATGGTCTGATGACTTCCCGCTGGGGCTGGCCCATCGCGGAGTCTTTTCACTTCATCGGCCTGTGTCTGCTGTTCGGAACAGTGGGTCTGTTCGACCTGCGCATGCTGGGTGTGGCGCGCGGCGTGCCGTTGCGCGCACTGCATCGGATGGTGCCCGTTGGACTGGCCGGATTTGCGCTCAGCATTACTACCGGATTGTTGTTCGTGATGACCACGCCGGATCAGTATCTGCACAACCCGGCGTTTCTCACCAAGCTCTCGTTCATGCTGCTGGCGGGCGTGAACATGGTGCTGTTCTATGTCATCGCCGCGCGCGGTGTGTGGCTGACTGGCCGAGATGATCTGCCGCCTCTTGGCGCGCGCATTTTTGGTGCCGTGTCCCTGATCTGTTGGCTGGGGGTCATGACCTGCGGCCGCGTGATCACTGCATTTCGGCCCCCGGCGTACTTCTGGTGCCCGTGGTGCTGATGTCCTCCGCACACCGAGCATGTGACAGTGCACGCGTCGATGTAGGACTGCACCGAGGCCAGATTCGGATTCCTCAGTCTATCTATAGGTGGAACAAGCGAGAAGACTGGAGCTAGTCCTCAAGGAGTTGCTCCGATGAATAAGAACAGATTGGCGAGCGTTCTGGTGGCGGGTGCCTCACTGGCATTGCTGGCGGCTTGCAATGAGTCCAAGGCCGATGCGCCGCAGACCACTGCGACTGCAAGCGTGAAGAAGACCCCGCACGAGGTTTGCACAGATGAAGTGGTGACCACGCAAAAACCTGTCAAAGACAAGGATCGCGTGCTGGGCACCTTGGCTGGTGCGGTGGTTGGCGGCGTCGTAGGCAACAAGATCGGTGGCCATGGCACGGCACAGGACATTGCCACTGTCGGCGGAGCAGCAGCCGGCGGCTATGCCGGCAACCGTGTGCAGAAGAGTGTGCAGAAGGGTGCGACCGAGCAGACCACTCAGCGCGTGTGTCACACCGAATACGATTGAGATGGTTTGAAGCGGCGCTAG
>DATNCK010000177.1:0-8819 GCA_035571575.1 Steroidobacteraceae bacterium
ACCAGGCGCGAGAAACGCCTTGCCGTCTGGCAACGCATCGCTGGCAATCTTCGTCCGGGTCATCTGGATCGCATCGCCACCGGCGAGGTGACGCTCGATGAACTGCCGCAGGCCTGCGCCACGGTGCTGTCGGGTAGCCACACGGGACGTACGTTGGTGAGAGTCGCGCGATGAACACTCAAGCCGTTGCCGCGGATGCCACCTCGCAGAATGCCGGCGCGCGCCAGCGCCTGCTGGTGGTGCTGGCCACCTTGCTCGAGGCGCTGTACGACGACAAAGCCGTGCAGGTGCTCGCGACGCTCAAGCCCGTCGACATGCGTTCCGGCGGCGCGCGCATCCCAGGCACTTCCTATGAGTTGCCGGCGCGCACCGCAGCCAGCGCGATGCAGCAGCTGGTGGAGATGCGCGGGCTGCTGGATGCCGGTCCGCTGCTGGCGGCGCTGGCCGATGCCGATGTGGTGGCACGCGAAGCGGTGCTGATCGGCAAGCTGCCGCCGCAGATGATCCGGCTGTATCCGCTGTGCACGCCCACGCTGGCGCAGCCCGGCAGCGAGTCGATGCGCGCGGCGTTGCTGCGCCTGTTCCAGGTCTGCGAGAAGCTGTTCACCCTGACGCATATGCGGCGGCTGGATGAGCTGCTCTATAACTGGGGCCAGGCGCCGCATGAGATCGACGACATGCCGGTGCAGAAGTTCATCGCCCAGTTCGTGCGCAACGCGCCACCGTGAGCGCGCCGCTGTGAATACATCGGCGCCGGGCGCGGCCGCCGCGCGTCTGCGCGAGGCCGCCGCGCAACTCGGCGTGCCGCTGGATTCGCAGCAGCTCACGCAGCTCGCCACACTGGCCAGCGAACTGCTGCGCTGGAACAAGGCCTACAACCTCACCGCGATCACCGATCCGGATGAGGTGCTGACGCACCATCTGCTGGATTCACTCAGCGTGCAGCAGGATCTGGCCGGCGAGCTCATCGCCGACGTGGGTACCGGCGCCGGGTTTCCCGGCCTGCCGCTGGCCATCGTCAATCCTGCCCGCCGCTTCACGCTGATCGATGCGGTCGACAAGAAGCTGCGCTTCATCGACCACGCGGCGCGCACGCTGCAGCTGACCAATGTGGTCACGCAGCATGTGCGGGTGGAGCAACTGCAGCCACCCCAAGCCTTCGACACCGTGATGGCCCGCGCCTTCGCGCCGCTGCCGCGAATGGTGCAGCTGGTGGCGCCGCTGTGCGATGCGCACACCACAGTGCTCGCCATGGTCGGCCGCTGGCCGCCGCCCGAATCCGAAGCCGCGCAATTCGCGCTGCCTGTGGACTGGCGCATCGTGGCGGATCGCCCCATCCAGGTGCCGGGGCTGGCCGCCGAACGCCATGTGCTTCGGCTGCAGCGTGTGTAGAGTCTCGCTTTCCATGCAACGTGTAATCGCCGTCGCCAACCAGAAGGGCGGGGTGGGCAAGACCACCACCGCCGTCAATCTCGCCGCCTCGCTGGCGGCGACGCATCGGCGCGTGCTGCTGATCGATCTGGACCCGCAGGGCAACGCCACCATGGGCTGTGGCGTGGAGAAGTCTTCCGTGGAGCTGGGCAGCTGCGAAGTGCTGCTGGGCGAGTGCACGGCGGAGGCCGCAATCGTGCCGGTGGCAGGCGCGCACTTCAGCATTCTTCCCACGAACCAGGATCTCACCTCGGCCGAAGTGCGTTTGCTGACCGGCGCCGAAGGTCGCGAACAGCGTCTGCGCGAAGCATTGGCGCCGGTGCGCGATCGCTTCGAACTCATCATCATCGACTGCCCGCCGGCGCTGAACATGCTGACGCTGAATGCGCTGGTGGCCGCCGACAGCGTGATCGTGCCCATGCAATGCGAGTACTACGCGCTGGAAGGATTGTCGGCGCTCAATGCCACCATCGAGCAGGTGCGCGATGCGATCAATCCGGCGCTGCACATCGAGGGCATCCTGCGCACCATGTACGACCCGCGCAACAATCTCTCCACTGAAGTCTCCGCGCAGCTGCTGCAGCACTTCGGCGATGTGGTGTTCCGCACTGTGATTCCGCGCAATGTGCGGCTGGCCGAGGCGCCTTCATTCGGCAAGCCCGCGCTGCTGCATGACAAGGATTCGCGCGGTGCGCTGGCTTATCTGGCGCTGGCGGGAGAGATGATCCGTCGCGAAGAAGAGCAGGCCGATGCGGCGAAGACGGCTGCAGCTGCCAACGGCGGGAGTGCGGCATGAGCGACAAGAAACCAGCGCTGGGACGGGGACTGGCCGATCTACTCGGCGGATCGCGCGCGCGTGCGGCGATACCCGCAGTAGCGGTGCCGACTACGCCCGTTGCAAACGCCAGCGCAACGTCGGCCCCATCGGCATCTGCGCCCGCGCCGCGTGCCGGTGGCGACGAGATGGCGCATCTGCCGCTGTCATCGCTGCAGCGGGGCAAATACCAGCCGCGCGTGGACATGCGGCAGGAAGCGCTCGAAGAACTCGCCATCTCGATCCGCAACCAGGGGCTGATCCAGCCAATTGTCGTGAGGCCTTTGACCGGCGCCGCAGCCGGGCCGGGCGACAGCACCGCGCGGTATGAAATCATCGCCGGCGAGCGTCGCTGGCGCGCGGCGCAGATCGCCGGCCTCACCACCATTCCCGCCCTCATCCGCCGCGTGCCCGATGAGGCTGCGATCGCGATGGCGCTGATCGAGAACATCCAGCGCGAGGATCTGAATCCACTGGAAGAGGCGCGTGCGCTGGAGCGGCTGGTCGCCGAATTCCACGTCACGCATCAGCAGGCGGCCGAAGCCGTGGGTCGCTCCCGCGCCGCTGTCACCAATCTGCTGCGCCTGCTGGAGCTCGCCCCCGAGGTGTCGGCGCTGGTGGAGAAGCGGCAGCTGGAGATGGGGCATGCCCGTGCGCTGCTGGGTCTGCCAAACCGCCGGCTTCAGATCCAGGCCGCGGAGCAGGTGGTGCGCGACGGGCTGTCGGTGCGCGCTACCGAGGCGCTGGTTCGCCGGCTGGCAGCACCGCCAGTTGTCGGGACAAAGAGTGATAGTGCTGCAAAGCAGCAATATGACCCGAACATAGCCGCATTGCAGCAGTCCCTGAGCGAAAAACTGGGCGCCAAGGTATTGATTCAGCACGAATCCAGCGGCAAGGGACGTTTGGTTGTCTCATACAACAGCCTGGACGAACTGGACGGCATCCTGGGCCACATCAAGTAGTAATCGCTGCCTATGCATCGACCTTGAATGGTCGTCCCGCAGTCCGTATACTGCGCGCGCTTTTCGGGGTACTGGAAACACCATGATTATTGCGCGCGACGGCGGCATCCGGCGTATCGCTGCGCGAATCCTGGTAGCACAGGCCGCCTTGACGGTTGTGGTCGCTGCGGTGTGTGCGCTGGTGTGGGGCAGAACCCATGCAGTGTCGGCACTGGTCGGCGGATTGATCGGGCTCATCGCCAACGCTTTCATGACACTCTCTGCACTGCGCCCCACGGCGAGCGCTGCGGGTGCGCTCGGCAGATTGATGTTCGGTCAGGTGGTGAAGGTCGCGGTGACGGTCGGATTGTTGATGATCGTCGCGCGCAGTGGCTGGGCCAACTGGCCTGCGCTGCTGAGCGGGTATGCCGCGACGCTGGTGATGTTCTGGTTTGTGCCGACGTGGGATCTGCGCCCGCGCCGGCCCAGGGATTGAAACAGTTTTTTAGGTGAAGAAGAACGATGGCTGCTGAACACGGCGTAGAGCACGCTGCACCGTCCGCCACGGACTACATCGAGCATCACATGACCCACTGGAAGGTGGGTGAAGGTCTCTCGACCATTCATGTGGATACGCTGGTGATGTCGTTCGGGCTCGCGGCCATCGTCGCCTTCGTGTTCTGGCGCGCTGCGCGCCAGGCCACCGCCGGCGTGCCAGGCCGCTTCCTTGCCTTCATCGAACTGGTGTACGAGTTCATCGCCAACCTCGTCGGCGAGATGTATCACGGGGACAAGCGCTTTCTCACCGCGCTGTCGCTGACGCTGTTCACGTGGATCATCGCGATGAACTGCATGGACTTCCTGCCGGTGGACCTGCCGTCGAATATCGCCGGCCTCACCGGTCATCAACATGCCTTCTGGCGCATCCTGCCCACCGCCGACCTCAACGGCACGGCAGCGCTGGCCGTTGTGGTGCTGGTGCTCATCATCATCTTCTCGATCCGCGCCAAGGGCGTGGGCGGCTACCTGCACGAGTGGTTCACGGCGCCGTTCGGCGTGTGGATGGCGCCCTTCAACTTCCTGCTGAACCTGGTGGAACTGCTGGCAAAGCCCGTGTCGCTGTCGATGCGACTGTTCGGCAACATGTTCGCCGGTGAGCTGCTGTTCATGCTGATCGCGCTGCTGGGAATCGCCGCCACGAATGCCACGGGCCTGGCCTTCGGCGGCTTCCTCCTCGCGCAGGTGGTGATGGGCGCGATCTGGGCCGTGTTCCACATTCTGATCGTCGGCCTGCAGGCCTACATTTTCACCGTGCTGCCCATCGTGTACCTCTCGATGGCAGAGGAACACCACTGATCTGGCTTCTTGATTTGTTTTTCTGAATTGATTTTCGACCAGGAGAGAAAAGAAATGGATCCTATTGCAGTTGTTCAGGGTTACATGGCGATCGGCCTCGGCCTGATCATCGGCCTCGGCGCCTTGGGTGCCTGTATCGGCATCGGCATCATGGGCTCGAAGTTCCTCGAGTCGGCCGCGCGTCAGCCCGAACTGACTCCGATGCTCACCGGCCGCATGCTGCTGCTCGCGGGCCTCATCGACGCGTCGTTCATCATCGGCGTGGGTCTTGCGATGTACTTCGCGACTGGCAACCCGCTGCTGACCAAGCTGGCAGGCGGCGGCTGATCCAACCTTACTGACGCGACGAACCGCGGAAGCAGACTATGGAACTCAACGCTACATTCTTCGGGCAGATCATGGCCTTCCTGATCCTGCTGTGGGTCTTCTGGAAGTACATCACGCCGCCACTGAGCAAGGCGATCGATGAGCGCCAGAAGAAGATCGCAGAGGGACTTTCTGCCGCCGATCGCGGCCAGAAGAGCCTCGATGAAGCCAAGATGCGCGCCGAAGAGGTGATCCGCGAGGCGCGCGACCGCGCCAACCAGATCGTCGATCAGGCGTCGAAGCGTTCGAACGAGATCGTCGATGCCGCGAAGCAGAGTGCGCTGTCGGAAGGTGATCGCCTGATCGCCGCGGCCAAGCAGCAGATCGAGCTGGAGACTTCGAAGGCGCGCGAATCGCTGCGCCGCGAGGTGGCCGATCTGACTGTGAAGACGGCGGCGAAGGTGCTGGGTCGCGAGATCGATCCGGCCAAGCACGCCGACATCCTCGGCAAGCTCGCGACGGAGATCTGAACACCTCAATGGGAAGCTTCACCTCAATGTCACTACAGGCGCGCACAGGTAGGTCATGGCAGACCGTCTGACAGTTGCGCGTCCCTATGCCAAGGCCGCCTTCGCGCGTGCCCAGGCGGATGGCGCGCTGAGCGCCTGGTCGGTGGCGCTGGCGCGAGCCGCGGCGGCGGTCCGCGACGCGCGTGTGCGCGCGCTGTTCGGCAGTCCGCGCGTCACTGCTCCGCAGCTGGCGGAGTTCATCAGCGGTATCGCTGGTGATCTCGATGCCAATGGCCGCAACTTCCTCGCACAGCTGGCCGAGAACAATCGCCTGCCGTTCCTGCCCGAGATCTCTCAGCTGTTCGATCTGCTGAAGGCCGATGCCGAGCGCGTGGTCGACGTGGGCATCACCTCGGCAGCTCCCATGGGCGAGGGCGAGCAGGCGAAGCTGGTTGCAGCGCTGGAGAAGCGCTTCAACCGCAAGATACAGATTCATGCGACGGTGGATGCATCGCTGATCGGCGGCGCCGTGGTGCGCGCGGGCGATCTGACCATCGACGGCTCGGTGAAGGCGCGCCTGGCGCGGCTTGCACAAGAGCTCACCGCTTAAAGATTTCATTCAAAGGACTTACCAGTCATGTCGATCAAGGCATCGGAAATCAGCGTCCTCATCGGTCAACGAATCCAGAACTTTGCGGGGGCTACTGAAGCCCGCAATGTCGGCAGCGTCATGTCAGTGGCCGACGGCGTGGTGCGCATCCACGGTCTGGCCGACGCGCGCTACGGCGAAATGCTGGAATTCCCCGGCAACATCTTCGGCCTCGCACTGAACCTGGAGCAGGATTCGGTCGGCGCCGTGGTGCTGGGCGAATACAAGTCCATCAAGGAAGGCGATGTGGTGAAGACCACCGGGCGCATCCTTGAAGTGCCGGTGGGTCCCGAGCTGCTCGGCCGTGTGGTCGATGCGCTGGGTAATCCCGTCGACGGCAAAGGTCCGATCAATGCGAAGGCGACAGCGCCCATCGAGCGCGTGGCGCCGGGCGTGATCTATCGCAAGAGCGTGTCGCAGCCGGTGCAGACCGGCTACAAGTCGGTGGACGCGATGGTGCCCATCGGCCGTGGCCAGCGCGAGCTGATCATCGGTGACCGCCAGACCGGCAAGACCGCGATGGCCGTCGACACCATCATCAACCAGAAGGATTCGGGCGTTAAGTGCGTGTACGTGGCGATCGGGCAGAAGGCCTCGACCATCGCGAACGTGGTGCGCAAGCTCGAAGAACACAATGCGCTGAAGCACACCATCGTGGTGGTGGCGCCTGCGTCCACGCCGGCCGCGCTGCAGTACATCAGCGCCTACTCCGGCGTGACCATGGGCGAATACTTCATGGACAACGGCGAAGATGCGCTGATCGTCTATGACGATCTGTCGAAGCAGGCCGTGGCCTATCGCCAGATCTCGCTGCTGCTGCGCCGCCCGCCGGGTCGCGAAGCCTTCCCTGGCGACGTGTTCTATCTACACAGCCGTCTGCTGGAGCGCAGTGCGCGCGTGAACGAGCAGTACGTGGAGATGGTCACCAAGGGCCGCGTGAAGGGCAAGACTGGTTCGCTGACGGGCCTGCCCATCATCGAGACTCAGGCCGGTGACGTGACCGCGTTCGTGCCCACCAATGTGATCTCGATCACCGACGGCCAGATCTTCCTGGAATCGAACCTGTTCAACGCCGGCATCCGTCCGGCGATGAACGCGGGTATCTCCGTGAGCCGCGTCGGTGGCTCGGCGCAGACCGATATCATCCGTCGCCTGGGCGGCGGTATCCGTCTGGCGCTGGCGCAGTACCGCGAGCTGGCAGCGTTCTCGCAGTTTGCTTCGGACCTCGATGAGGCCACCCGCAAGCAGCTCGAGCGTGGCCAGCGCACCACCGAAGTGATGAAGCAGAAGCAGTACGAGCCGCAGTCGGTGGCGCAGATGGCGCTGTCGATCTACGCCGTCAACAACGGCTACATGGACAAGGTAGAACTCAAGAAGGTGGTCGCTTTTGAGGCGGCGCTGCAGGGCTTTGCCAAGTCCAGCCACAAGGCCGACCTCGATGCCATCAACGCCGAGCCCGTGCTGAAGAAGCACGAGGGCACGCTGAAGAAGATCGTCGAGAGCTTTGTCGCGACGGGTTCGTACTGAAGTAGAAGCACGATGGCCGGCACCAAGGAAATCCGCAATCAGATCGCGAGTGTGAAGAGCACTCAGAAGATCACCAAGGCCATGCAGATGGTCGCGACGTCGAAGATGCGCCGCGCCCAGGACCGCATGAAGCTGGCGCGGCCATATGCCGAGAAGATCCGCCATGTGATCGGCAACCTGCAGCACGCGAATCCGGATTACCGGCATCCGTTCATGCAGACGCGTGAAGCGAAGAATGTCGGCATCATCATCATCAGCACCGACCGCGGACTCGCGGGCGGCCTGAACGCCAATGTGTTCAAGCAGACGCTGAACGTGGTGAAGGAGTGGCAGGACAAGGGCGCGGGCGTGAGCGTGGCCGTGATGGGCTCGAAGGGCATCGCGTTCTTCCGCCGTTTGAACCTGCCGGTGCTGGCGAGCATTTCGGGGCTGGGCGACAAGCCGCATGTGAATGACCTGATCGGCTCGGTGAAGGTGATGCTCGACGCGTATCGCGAGGGCAAGATCGACCGGTTGCTCATGGTGCATGCCGAGTTCGTCAA
This sequence comes from Steroidobacteraceae bacterium, assembly GCA_035571575.1. Taxonomy (GTDB): domain Bacteria; phylum Pseudomonadota; class Gammaproteobacteria; order Steroidobacterales; family Steroidobacteraceae; genus ZC4RG30. Next base: position 8,076 of record DATNCK010000177.1, read on the forward strand.
CACCATGACGCAGTCGCCGCGCGTGGATCAGCTGCTGCCTGTAGTGCCTTCCGACAAGGCCTCGCTGCAGACACATTGGGACTATATCTACGAGCCTTCGGCCGAGGCCATCCTCGATGGCCTGCTGATGCGCTACATCGAGTCGCAGGTCTATCGCGGCGCCGTGGAGAACGTGGCCAGCGAAATGGCCGCGCGCATGGTCGCGATGAAGGCCGCGACCGACAATGCCGGCAAGCTCATTCATGAGCTGCAGCTGGTCTACAACAAGGCCCGCCAGGCGGCGATCACCACCGAGCTCGCGGAAATCGTGGGCGGCGCGGCAGCGGTTTAAACCGCAAGAATTCCAGAGGAAGACATCATCATGGCAACCGGCAAAATCATCCAGATCATCGGGCCCGTCATCGACGTGGAGTTTCCGCGCGAAACCATTCCGCAGATTTACGAGGCGCTGAAGCTCACCGAGGTTGATCTGACGCTGGAAGTGCAGCAGCAGCTGGGTGACGGCGTGGTGCGCACCATCGCCATGGGTTCTTCCGAAGGCCTGAAGCGCGGGCTGGCGGTGAATTCCACCGGCAAGCCGATCAATGTGCCGGTGGGCAAGGCCACGCTGGGCCGCATCATGGACGTGCTGGGTACGCCGCAGGACAACCGCGGTCCGGTTGCCGCGCCGAGCACGCTGCCCATTCACCGTCCGGCGCCCGCGTTCGATGAGCAGGCGGGCGGTCAGGATCTGCTGGTCACCGG
>DATNCK010000178.1:0-2310 GCA_035571575.1 Steroidobacteraceae bacterium
GATTCTCGCCCACCCGGCCGCGCTCGCCCGCCTCATAGACGTAGATGCGGTCTTCTGTAAGGTGATAGGTGCCCATCAGGTCACGGCCCATGCCGATGGGCCAGATCACCGGCGCCACGGCCAGCTTCAGCACTTTCTCGATTTCATCCAGCAGATCCAGCGGCGCGCGGCCTTCGCGATCGAGCTTGTTGATGAAGGTCATGATGGGTGTGGCACGCAGCCGGCAGACTTCCATCAACTTGATGGTGCGCTCTTCGACACCCTTGGCGCAGTCGATCACCATCAGCGCCGAGTCCACCGCAGTGAGCGTGCGGTAGGTATCTTCCGAGAAGTCTTCGTGACCCGGCGTGTCGAGCAGGTTCACGACGCAGCCGTTGAACGGAAACTGCATCACGGACGAGGTGACGGAAATGCCACGCTGCTGCTCCAGGCGCATCCAGTCCGAGGTGGCGTGCCGCGCCGCCTTGCGCCCCTTCACGGTGCCAGCCAGCTGGATCGCACCGCCGAACAGCAGCAGCTTCTCGGTCAGCGTGGTCTTGCCTGCGTCGGGATGCGAGATGATGGCAAAGGTGCGTCTCTTGCTGTTTTCCCTGGCACTTACGTCGACCATACCCATCCGTCACAATGCAATATCGGCCGCGAGCCTACCTGCCGTAGCCTTGCCCCGCAAATCCGCAGCAGCCGCGAGGATCAGGCGTCACGATCCCCTGGCACTCAGGAGCGGCCTTTGCCCAGAGACCGGCGCAACACCACCGCATCCTCACGCCCTTCTGGCGCCTGGTAATAGCCGCGACGCACACCGATTTGCGTGAATCCCAGGGTCTGGTAGAGACGGATGGCGGTGGTATTCGAGGGCCGCACTTCCAGGAACACATCGGCGACGCCCAAACCCTTGGCGAATTCCAGCAGATGCCAGAGCAGCTGCGAGCCGATGCCGCGACAGCGGTAGTCCTCGGCCACGCAGACATTGAGCACATGCGCCTCGCCGGCGCCGCTGCTCATGATGGCGTAACCCAGAACGATGTGATCCAGCTGCGCCACGCAGCAGTAATAGCCCGCACGCAGACAGTCGCGGAAGATCGCATCGCTCCACGGAAATGCGTAAGAGCGGCGCTCGAGCTGCGCCACCATCGCGACATCATCGAAACCCATGTCGCGGATGAGTATCTGCGGTGGCTCGCTCACGCGCTCTTGCCGGCGGCTACGCGCCGCGCGAACTTCAGGTCTTCCCAGGCCTTGCGCTTCTCGGTGGGCGAGCGCAGCAGATAGGCCGGATGGTAGGTCACCACCAGCGGGATGCGCGCCGGCCCGAAGTGATGCACCTTGCCCCGCAGTTTGCCGATGGGCGTGTCGGTGGCCAGCAGGTTCTGGGCGGCAATGCGGCCCACCGCCAGCATGATGCGCGGCTTCAGCAGCGCAATCTGTCGCTGCAGATACGGCAGACAATGTTCGACTTCATCGGGCGCCGGATCGCGATTGTCGGGCGGCCGGCACTTGAGCACATTGGCGATGAACACCTGCTCACGCGCAAGACCAATGCCGCGCAGCATCGAGTTCAGCAAGCCGCCCGCACGGCCGACAAATGGTTCACCCTGACGGTCTTCGTCCGCACCCGGCGCTTCGCCGACCACCAGCCACTGAGCCTGCCGATCGCCCACACCGAACACCGTTCGCGTGCGCGTCTTGCACAATCCACAGAGGGTGCAGGCGGCGACTTCTTCGGCCACCTGATCCCAGCTGCCCACCGGCGAAGCGGCCTGTGCCGTGGCTTTTTGCGGCGGTGCCACGGGCTCTGGCACTGCCTGCTCGCCGGCAATGCGCACAGGCGGCGCAACGATTCCCTGCACGACCATCTGTCGCCGCTGCTGCCAGTCTTCGATGCCCAGTGCGGTCAGGTACTCGGCCCGCGCCATCATTCCTGCGTCCCACCCGCATGCGCCTGTCGCTGCGAACGACGCACCCGCTTCCAGATCCAGGCGCCGGGGCCGCTGATCGCATAGCCGCCGAAGATCGTCATCAGCGCGATGGGCGGATAAAGCGCAATGAGCACGAAGCCCAGCGGCACGAGCAGGAAGGTGGCAAAGCGCACCGGCCCTTCGGTATTGAGCTTCTTGAAGCTGTTGTAGCCGAATTTGCTGACCATGAGCGCGCCGGCAGAGGCCGTGATCAGAATGGCCAGTATCAATCCTGGCAGCCCGGGTTCGCGCCATTCGCTGGAGAACCAGATGAAGGCCGATACGATGGCCGCAGCCGACGGGCTGGGCAGTCCCTCGAAAAAACGCTTGTCGGCAGCCGTGCGGGTGTTGAAAC
>DATNCK010000179.1:0-3114 GCA_035571575.1 Steroidobacteraceae bacterium
ATTCCGGCGCCCGGTAACGGCGGCCGATGCCGACTCGCTGCTGAAGCTGTACGACAGCGCCGCGAAGACCGGTGGCTTCGAGGCCGGCATGAAGCGCGCCGTGACGGGCGTGCTCGCGAGCCCCTGGTTCCTGTTCCGCACTGACCTCAGCAACGCCGCGGCCGCACAAGGCGTTAATCGGGTCGATGATCTGTCGCTGGCGGCGCGCCTGTCATTCTTCCTGTGGAGCAGCCTGCCAGACGATGAGCTGCTGGATCTGGGGCGGCGTGGCCAGCTGCACGAGCCGCCGGTGTTGTCGCAGCAGATCAAACGCATGCTCGGTGATCAGCGTGCCGCTGCGCTGGTGACCAACTTCGCCTTCCAGTGGCTGAACCTGGGCCGACTCGATGAGATCGATGCGGATCCGCGGCTGTTTCCCTATGCGGCGGGCGGCTCGGATCCGCGACCGGATTTCCGCGAGGAGCTCAGGCTGTTCATCGGCAGCATCCTGCAGCGTGATCGCAGCGTGCTCGACCTGCTCACCGCCGATCACACCTTCCTCAATGAACGTCTCGCGGTGCACTACGGCATTCGTGATGTGAGGGGCGCACAGTTCCGCGAAGTGAAGCTGACGCAGAGCGCGCGCTACGGCCTGCTGGGCAAGGGCGCGGTGCTGATGCTCACCTCCTATCCGAGCCGGACTGCGCCGGTGCTGCGCGGACAGTGGGTGCTGGAACGCCTCCTGGGTACACCGCCGGCGCCGCCACCGCCCATGGTGGAATCGCTGAAAGAGGACCACGGACCGAAGCCCAAGACCGTGCGCGAACTGATGCAGCTGCATCGACGCAATCCCAACTGCAACAGCTGTCATGGTGTGATGGATCCGCTGGGCTTTGCGCTGGAGAACTTTGACGCCGTGGGCCAGTACCGCACCATGGATCGCGAGGCGCGCGAGGCCATCGATGCCAGCGGCGTGCTACCCGATGGCACCCAGGTGCGCAATGTCGATGATCTGCGCGCGGCGCTGCTGAAGAATCCGGGCCAGTTCGCGCAGACGTTCACCGAGAAGCTGATGACCTATGCCCTGGGTCGCTCGGTGGAGTACGGCGACATGCCGGCGGTGCGCGCCATCGTGCGCCGTGCTGCCGCCGACAACTACCGCTTCTCCTCCATCGTGATGGGCATCGTCACCAGCGATGCCTTCAGCAAGACCGATGCGGGGGGCGCGGGCGCGGCTCCCGTGCGCCAGCTGACCGCGCAGACCGATACGCCTCAATAGAGGAATGCCATCATGTTCCTGACGCGCAAATCCCTGTCCCGTCGCAGCGTGCTGAAAGGTGCGGGCGCCGCTTTGTCACTGCCGCTGCTGGATGCCATGGTGCCGGCCGCGACGGCCCTGGGCGCGACGCCGGCTGCGCCCATGCCACGCATGGCCTTCATCTATTTTCCGCATGGCGCGGTGATGGATCGCTGGTCGCCGAAAGAGACGGGAACGGATTTCAGGATCTCGCCCATCCTCTCCTCGCTCGACAAATACCGCGCGCAGATGACCATCGTCAGCGGCCTGCGCAACAAGGGCGGCGAGAGCGGTGATCCGCACGGCATCATGGCCGGAACCTGGCTGTCATGCTTTGGCACGAAAGACCGCGCGGCCGACAATGATCGGGGCGTGACGGCGGATCAGCTCGCGGCGCGTCACTTCGGCAAGGACACGCCGCTGCCGTCGCTGGAAATCAGCGGCGAGGGTGGCTCCACCGCCTGCGGCACCGGTGCGGTGGGTTGCGGTTTCGGTGGCACGACGGCGTTTCGCACTCCATTTCAGTCGCTGCCCATGGAGAACAATCCGCGCAAGGTGTTCTACCAGATGTTCGGTCGCGGTGACACCAAGAGCGAGCGCATCGCCATTCTCGACGACAGCGGCAGCGTGCTCGACTATGTGCGCGAATCGGCCGCGCAGCTCAACACCACGCTGGGCGCGGCAGATCGCAGCAAGCTGGCTGACTATCTGGACTCCGTGCGCGAGGTGGAGCAGCGCGTGCAGAAGCTGTCGGTGAGCGCGCGCTCGGGCCTGGAGCTGCCCAATGCGCCGCTGGGAATCCCCGAGGATTTCACCGAACTGCTGGATGTGCACTTCGAGCTGATGGCGCTGGCCTTCCAGAGCAATCAGACCCGCGTGGTGTCCTTCATGATCGCGAAAGAATCCACCATGCGTACCTACAACAACCTGGGCATCTCCGATGCCTTCCATCCGCTGTCGCATCACCAGAATGACTCGGCCAAGCTCGACAAGCTGGTCACCATCCAGAACTACCACACGCAGCGCTTCGCGAAATTCGTGAAGCGGCTGAACGACATGAAGGATGGCGATGGCACGATGCTGGACCATTCCATCATCCTGTACGGCAGCAACATGTCGAACAGCGACCTGCACAACAACGATCCTCTGCCGTCGGTGGTGCTGGGTCGCGGTTACGGGCGCATCAAGGGCGGCCAGCATCTGAAATATCCGCAGGACACACCACACGCCAACTTGCTGCTCACGCTGCTGGAGCGTGCAGGTCTGCCTTACGAGAACCTGGGCAACAGCTCCGGTCTGCTCGCGGAGGTGTGATGTCGGCGGGCGCGGCCAACGGCCGGACACTCAGACCGCTGGTGATTGCCGCCGCGCTCAGCGCATTGCTGGTGGCAGTGCCGTACCGTGCCTTCGCCGGTCGCCCGGCCTTTCTCGCGCCCGACGCAGACAACAGTGCCGCCTTTGCGCGCGATCCGAATGCCCGCCAGCCCGATGGCAGCACCGCGCTGCAATGGGCGGTGTATGAGGGCAATCTGCGCGAGGTGCAGCGGCTGCTGCACGCCGGTGCCGACGTGCAGGCAAGCAACAACTACGGCGCCACCGCGTTGCAGCTGGCTGCCGAAGCCGGCGATCCGGCCATTCTGCATGCGCTGCTGAAGGCGGGTGCCAATCCGAACTCGGCCAGCAGCGAGGGCCAGACCGCCCTGATGGTGGTGGCGCGCACGGGCAATCTCGAGAATGCGAAGGAGTTGCTGCGCGCCGGCGCCGATGCGAATGCGCGCGAGAGCTGGGGAGGTCAAACAGCGTTGATGTGGGCCGCGGCCGCGCAACAGCCTGCCATG
>DATNCK010000180.1:0-16658 GCA_035571575.1 Steroidobacteraceae bacterium
CCAACACCGCGACGGTGGGTGCCTTCCGCGGGCTGAATGCGTGCAACATCTACACACTGGCCACGGCCACCACGCCGGGCGCGGTGCAAAATCCGAACTCGGGTGCGTACTACAGCACGATGATCGATCCGAACACCGGCGGCCCGGTGCAACGCTGCGGCCCCAACTCCTCCTGGCAGATCAACGCGCAGCCGTCCTGGCTGCCGACCCGCGGCACGGAGAACATCACCAGTCTGTACCAGATCTCGGGCGGGCTGAAAGGCGACCTCGGCATTTCTGACTGGACCTGGGAGGCGTACATGTCGTACGGCGACTCCCAGACACCGGTGAACTACACCGGCTTCCAGTCGCTGACCAACTACATGAAGATCATCTCGGCGCCGAACTACGGCAGGGGATATCGCGAAGAGGGACTGAACTCCAAGACCCTGCGTTGCACCAGCGGCATCAATCCCTTCGATCAGACCCTGAAGCCGTCGGCGGACTGCCTCGAGGCCATCCTCTCGGAACAGGTCGACCGCAACTCCATGCAGCAGCGCATCTACGAGGTGACCTCGCAGGGCCATCTGTTCGATCTGCCGGCGGGCGAAATGCGCGGCGCGGTGGGCGCCAGCTACCGCAAGGACTCGTACAAGTTCACACCAGACTCACAGCGTGCCCGGTCCTACGTTGGTGACTCCTCGGCCGGCCAGTTCGGCGTCGGCATGGTGGACGAGTCCATCACCGCCAAGGAGTACTTCGGAGAGCTGATCGTTCCCCTGCTGAAGGATCTTCCACTCATTCAGTCACTCGAGCTTGAACTCGGCGCCCGCCACTCGGAGTACAACACCGGGCAGAAGGTCGACACCTACAAGGCCCTGGCGAGTTGGCAGCCCCTGAGCTGGGCGCGTCTGCGCGGCGGCTACAACCGCGCCGAGCGCGCACCGAACATGTCCGAGCTCTATGCCACGCCCAGTGGCAGCTCGAACATCGGCCAGGTACCAATCGATCCGTGCAACAGTGCCAACACCTTCGCAGGTCCGGTGGCCGGCACGACACTGGGCAACTCGACCAACACGCCTGCGCAGACCCGCGCACAGGTACAGGCCCTGTGCAAGGCGCAGATCGAGTACTGGGGCACCACCTACTCCGACTTCCACGCCGACCCCGACAACTGGCGTCTGGGCGGTGGCGGTACGCTGGTGGTCGGCAATCCCAACCTGAAGAACGAGAAGGGCGATACCTGGACGGCCGGCGTGGCCTTCTCCTCGCCGTTCGCCCACCCGCTGTTGAGCCGCATGACCATGACGGTGGACTGGTACGAGGCCAAGGTGGCCAATCCCATCGAAGTGGCCACCACCACCCAGGTGCTGAACAGCTGCTTCAACATCAACGGCCTGAATCCGACCTACTCCCTGGATGACCCGCTGGGCTACTGCAAGCTCACGGAGCGTGATACGGCCACCGGCCAGATCCTGCGCGTGTACAACACCTTCACCAACCAGAACAAGCTGGTGATACGCGGTCTGGATGTGACCACGCGCTGGAGCGCCTCGCTCGCGGATCTGGGACTGGAAAGCCTGCCAGGCACGCTGTCGGTGAACATCTCCGGCAACATCCTGATGGACCAGATCCAGTTCTACGGCGGCACGGTCACAGCGGACTTCGCCGGGTTCAGCGGCGCATCGAAGCTGCGTACGAACACCGTGGTGGGCTATAGCTGGGGCAAGGGGAATCGCGTATCGCTGACCTGGGACTACCGCCAGGGCACGCGCACGGCGACGGCGTTCTCGTCGGCTGCAACAGCCAACAACATCACGAGCAGTCCCACGATCAAGAGCAACGCGTTGTTCGCCGGATATCCGACGTCCAACATGTTCAACGCTACCGTGGGAACGCGGCTCGGACCCGTCAACGCTTCACTCAGCGTGAACAACCTGCTGAACACGAAGCCCGCGAGGGGTGGCTACGACCTGCGCGATCCGAATCAGGGAATCGGCACCTTCAGCCCGTTCTCCGATCTGGTCGGCCGCCGCTACTCGGTGAATCTGTCCATGGACTTCTGATCGATTGATCGTCAGACGCCGCAAGGCGTGACCCCCGGGAGGCCCCGGCAGCGAAAGCTGCCGGGGCCTCTTCTTTTGCCGGGGCTTTTACTGCCCGCACAGCCTTTTACTACCGCCCCGTGACAGGACTTGCCGCCTGACGGGAGTGAGAAATAACTACTCGATTATATAGATATAAACAGACTTTACAGATCAGTAACTTGGCACCGAAATCCGTTGCGGCTCCTCCAGAGTTCCTTCACAGTCAAGCTTGCTCGTAATCGTCCGGTTATGAATCAACCGGCTATTAGTCGTTTCATTATCAGGGGAGTCATCCATGAAGGTCTCAAGTGGTGCTTCGCGCACCCTTCGCACGCGCGTTTCTGCGCATTTTCTGATCCAGACGGCCGTTGCAGCCGCACTCGCCGGTGGCGCGTTCGCGCCTGCCTATGCCGGAGAAGCGCCAGCAGCCGAATCAGCAGATCTACAGGAAATCACCGTCACCGGTTCGCGCATCACTCGTCGCGACACGGATACCACCAGCCCGCTGGTCACCGTCGACAAGGAAGTGCTCGAGAAGAGCTCCTATATCTCGATCGAACAGGCTCTGAACGAACTGCCTGAATTCATGGCCGGCGGCGCGCTGTTCGGCGCGGGCGCGGTCACGGGCCTGACGGCCGCGGGCGACGTCGCCGGCGGACAGGGCACCGGCAACATGTTCGACACGGCCCGCGGTGTGGACAACGCGCGCGCCGGCACGTTCACGCCGGGAGCGGCCACCGTCAATCTGCGTGGCCTGGGTGTGAACCGCAACATCGTGCTGATCGATGGCAAGCGTGGCATCCCGAACGACGCCTCCGGCGCCATCGACCTGAACACCATCCCGCAGATCGCCATCGGGAACATCGAGGTCATCACTGGCGGTGCCTCGTCGGTGTACGGCGCTGACGCGCTCGCCGGCGTGACCAACATCAAGCTGCGCAGCAATTTCGAGGGCGCTGAAGTGCGCGCTCGCGGCGGCATCAACGAGTACGGCGGCGACGGCAAGGAATGGCAGTTCTCCAGCATCCTGGGTGGCAGATTTGCCGAGGGCAAGGGCCACGCGATGGTGGCGATGGACTACAGCAAGCGCGAGATCTCGCTGTGGAAGAACCGTTCGTACTTCCGAGACGCAATGGAATCGCCGCTGTCGAATTCCGGCGACTATCTCTTCGGATGGTACCCAGGCTATGCGGCCGGCAGCCTTCCGATAGGCCAGACTGCAGCCGCCTATCCCGTCAATTGCAATGGCGGCACGTGCACGACGACCAGCCTGGCCATCGCGGCCGGCGGCGGCACCAACAACGTGTTCAACCGGCAAAACGGCCTCGTCGCCTGGGCGGGCAATGCACCGTCGCAGGCAGCCGTCAATGCAGTGTTTGCCGACCGCACCTGCGGCGCGGCCATCAACTGCGTCATTCCCAACAACACGTTCTACTTCAACCCGGACGTCAACCGCACGCTGTTCACAACTGGCGCCACAGCCAGCGGGTCGACGACCGCCTACGGCCCACAAAGCTTCACTGGCACCCTGGGCGGCACAGCGACCAGTCCTGACGAAGTGGTCTGCGGCTACTCGACCACTTTCACCAACATGGTCTCGGGCTTCCAGACCAAGTGCAACCCGACCCTCAGCCGCGTGGACTATGGTCGTCGCCTGACCAGCCCGCGTGAAGGCTACACCCTGTTGGGCAGTGCCGACTTCGAGGTCAACGACCACGTAACGGCCTATTCGACCATCAGCTTCGCGCAATCGAAGACCGAGACGCGCCGCGAGCCCTCGCCGGCCAGCGGCAACTGGGGCGTAGCCATCCCCTTTCACTCGAACCCGAACGAGATCTACCTGCCTTCGGTGGCGCAGAACACCGGCGGTGGCCTCGCTATTGGCGCGACGCTGCCGGAATACCGCGTGGGCGGTGCGCGTGGCACGAACTGCCCCGCGACAGGCGGATGCACGATGGCCCAAGCCTTCCCGGTGTCCCCGGAGCTGCGGACGTTGCTGAGCTCGCGTCCCGACGTCATCCTCAACAATGCCGGTTCGCCATTCAACGGCATGAGCGTCTGCGAACTGCGCGAAGTGGATTCGAACGCCGGCCAGCCCGGGCACGTCGTGCAACGGACAACGGCGGGCGGCACGCCGTACACCGTGCAGATGGACCCGAACACCGGCGAGACTTTCAAGATCTGCGGGCCGAACTCGCCCTGGCGCCTGGCCACGCAGATGGGTTTCCTGCCCCCGCGCGGCACGTCCAACACCGTGACCAACTACCAGCTGTTCGGTGGCTTGAAGGGTGACCTGTTCGTGGGCGACTGGACCTGGGATGCCTACATCTCGGAAGGCGAGTCGCGCACGCTGACGGAGTACGTGGGTTATGTCTCCGCGGCGAACTACTACGCCATCATGACCGCGCCGAACTACGGCCAGGGCTTCTCCGCCAGCAGCAACGTGTCGAACAAGGTCTTCACCTGCACCAGCGGCCTGAATCCCTTCAACTCGGTCAGCGGACAGCCGCAGAACGTCTCCCAGGACTGCATCGATGCGTTGACCTCGAGTCAGGCCGACAAACAGGCCATGCAGCAGTACGAGTCGCAGCTGAACTTGCAGGGAGGCCTGTTCGACCTGCCGGCCGGCCAGGTTCGCGCTGCCGCGGGTCTGTCCTGGCGCAAGAACAACTACAATTTCCGCCCCGACTCGCTGCGCGAAACCGGAGCCGTGTTCGATGGTCCCATGGGACAGTTCGGCGTCGCCAACATCGACGGCACGGTCTCGTCGAAGGAAATCTACGGCGAAATGCTGGTTCCGCTGCTGAAGGACCTGCCTGCCGTCAAGAACCTGGAACTGGAACTGGGCTTCCGGCATTCGCACTACAGCACGGGCCAGAACGTTCCCACGTACAAGGTGCAGCTGAGCTGGACACCGATCGAGTACGTGCGTATCCGTGGCGGCTACAACCGCGCGGAGCGCACGCCGAACATCGCCGAACTGTACACGCTGCCAACTACCAGCTCGCAGCTGTCCACCGGATTGGATCCGTGCAGCTCCTTGAACGGCGCGACGCTGCCGAACTCGAACGTGGCGGCCAACCCCCGTCGCGCGCAGATCCAGGCTTTGTGCTCGGCGCAGATCAACAAGTTCGGTGGCAACAACTCTTCGGCCTACCACCTGAGCCCGGGCACTGCGAACCTGGTTCCGGCGGTGGTGACCTTCCAGGGTGATCGCAACCTGAAGAGCGAGAAGGGCGACACCTACACGGCCGGCGTGGTGCTGAGCTCGCCGTTCGAGCATGTGCTGCTCAACCGGATCACCGCGACGATCGACTGGTACTCGATCAAGATCAAGGACGCGATCGCGGTGCAGTCCTCGCAGCAGATCATGAACGCCTGCTTCAACCAGGACGGCACGGCGGCTGCCGGGTATGCGGACGGTACGAACCCGACCTACTCACTGAGCAGCCCGTGGTGCGACCTGATCGAGCGTGACCCGGTCTCCGGCGCGATCAGCTTCACTCGCACGTCTTATGCCAACAACGGCGAGAACAGCGTGAAGGGCATCGACGTCAACGTGCGCTGGAGCGCGGCTCTGGCCGACATGGGCATGGCTTCGCTGCCCGGCAACCTGTCGCTGAACATCGGCACCAACTTCCTGATGGAGCAGAACCAGCCGGTAACGGTTGGCGGCGCGCTGCAGAACTATGCCGGCTATGTCGGTGCCTCGAAGATCCGTGCCAACACGGTGCTGGGCTACAACCTGGACAACTACCGGGTGAACCTGACCTGGCTGTACCGTCTGGGCACCAAGGGCCTGGGCGGCGATAACCGTCCGACCACGCTGTTCGCCGGCTATCCGACGGGCAACCTGTTCAACCTCGGCCTCAACGGCAAGTTCTCGAACGTGGACGTTGGCGTGAACGTCAGCAATCTGCTGAACACCAAGCCGGGCCGGGCAGGCTATGCGTACGCGGATGCGACCCAGGGCTTCGGCACGTACGATCCGTACGGCGACCTGGTGGGCCGTCGCTACTCGCTGAACCTGACCGCATCGTTCTGATCGTCTGAACGCCGCAAGGCGTGACCCCCAATGGCCCCGTGCGCAAGCACGGGGCCTTTTTTATGGGGAAGCGTTAGCGTTGGATCCCGCCGGCCCGCCAGCAACTCAGCGCTCGCGGCGCAACACCATCATCAGCATGGGCAGCATCGACACCACGATGATGGCGATGGTCACCAGCCCGAAGTTGTTCTTGATGAAGGGAACGTTGCCGAAGAAATAGCCCGCCCAGATGAACAGGTTCACCCAGGCCACGCCGCCGGCAATGTTGTAGCTCTGGAAGCGGCCGTGATGCATGCGGCCGATGCCTGCGACGAAGGGCGCGAAAGTGCGCACGATGGGCGCGAAGCGCGACAGCACCATGGCCATCGATCCATGGCGCGCGAACCAGGCTTCGGTGCGTCTGAGATATTCCACCTTGATGAAACGGTAGCGGCCGCTGAAGGCACGCTCGCCGATGCTGCGGCCGATCCAGTAATTGGTGGTGTTGCCGAGCACCGCGGCCACGCTGAGCAGCACCGCCAGCCAGGTGGCCGACAGCGTGCCGCTGCTGTCGATGGCGGCCAGCGCGCCCAGTCCGAACAGCAGTGAATCACCGGGCAGGAAGGGCGTCACCACCAGGCCCGTCTCGGCAAAGATCACCAGGAACACCAGCGCGTAGATCCAGGTATCGAAGCGCATCAGCAGCTCGACCAGGTGCCTGTCCAGATGCAGGACGAAGTCCAGGAGAAAGTGCAGCAGTTCCAAGATCGCGGACTCTAGTGACCGGAAGAGCGCCGCAGTTTACACGAGGGGGTTTTCAGCGCCGGACGCGGTCAGGCGCGCTGATAGAGCGTGGATTCGGTGTGATCGTAGCTTTCCAGCATCTTCTCGATGCGCAGCTGCGTATCGTCGTCGGGGCCGAGCATCTGTGTCTCGACCTGCTTCTGGCGCGCCGCCTCTTCATAGGCCGGCAGCTGAGCGATGGTATCCATCAGTGGCGCGGGACGGGAAATCGCGAACCCCTGCCCGTAGTCCACACCCAGCGCCGCCACGTGCAGCCGGATCTCGTCCGTTTCGACGAACTCGGCCACCGTGGTGAGGTTGATGGAACGTGCGAGCTGCGCGATGGCCTGCACCATCGACTCGGCGCGCGGATCCTTCAGGATGTCTTTCACGAAGCTGCCGTCGATCTTCAGCATGTCCACCGGCAGTGCGCGCAGGTAGGCCAGCGATGACAGGCCGGTGCCGAAGTCATCCAGCGCGAAACTGCAGCCCAGTGTGCGCAGCCGCTTCATCATGACCTCGGCCCTGGCGAGGTTGGCGATGGCGGCGCTCTCGGTAAGCTCGAAGCAGAATACCCGCGGATTCACGCCGCTGTTCCTGATGGTCTCGTACAGATAGTCGTCGAATCCTTCCTCGCCCAGCGACTGGCCGGAGATGTTCACCGTGAATACCACCGGGCGACTGCTGAGCAGCTGCGCATGCGGTTGCAGCACGCGCACGGCTTCCTGCACCACCCAGCGGTCCACCGCCGGCATCAGCTGGTAGCGCACCGCGGCCGAGAGGAAGCGGCCCGGGCCCACGATCTCGCCGTTGTCATCGATCATGCGCAGCAGCAGTTCAAAATGCGTCTCGGCGTTCGGATCGCGCAATGGTGCGATCAGCTGCGCATCCAGACGCAGCCTGCCCTCGGTGATGGCGGCGCGCAGGCTGGGCGCGATGTTCACGTCCTCGTAACGGCGCACGATCGACAGATCGCTGGCCTGATACAGCTCCACACGATTGCGGCCCCGATCCTTGGCGGCCTTGCAGGCGGTTTCGGCCACGGCGAAGGCATGCGCGAAGTCGATGCGCGGATCGGCAATGGCGGCCACGCCAATGCTCACCGATGCGGAGAAGCTGCTTTCGGTCGCGCCCAGATGCGAGGCTGAGAACCCTTCGACACCGGCGCGCAGCGCTTCGGCAAAGGTGGTGGCGTCTTCCGGGGCAGTGGGGAGCAGGATCGCGAAGCGGTCCCCTGAGATGCGTGCGGCCAGTGCGCCGGGCACCAGTCGCTTGCGCATCAGTTCGCCCAGTCGCGCCAGCAGCTTGTCGCCGACGTGCATGCCGTAGTTGTCGTTGATCACGTGCATGCGGTCGGTGTCGATGTACAGACCCGTCCACATCATGCGACGACCTTCAGTGCGGGTGTCGAGCAATACGCGCGCGCGCTGCTCGAAGGCATCTCGTGTCAGAAGGCCGGTGAGCGCGTCATAGCTGGCATCGATGATGCTGGCCGCGCGCCGCGCCAGCAGTTCGGCCAGCTGCGATTCGCGTTGGCGGAATTCCGGGGCGGCATGTGTACGGAACAGCACCAGCATGCCACCCGCGCCACCCGTTACACCACGCAGCGGAATCGCCAGCGCGCGCAGCGGCAGGTTCAATCCGGGCAAGGCGTCGGCCGCGTTGAGGATGATCGGCGCATTGCGCACGTGGGTCAGCGACAACAGCGGCCGGTGCAGACGCGCCAGCACACTGGTATCGACCGTGCGGCCCTCGGGCTTTGCCACGACCACCAGGTTGCGCTCGGGCACGATCAGCGCCGAGAACTCGCAGCGCATGTGATCGGTGACCGCCTGCAGCAGCTGCCGCACATCGTCATCGCTGCCTTCGCGCTTCAGCGTGCCGCTGGTGGCCAGCAGCACCTCGAGATCGCCATCGCGCTCTTCACCGCCGCTGGCCTGCGCGAGGGTTTCCTGCAGCAGCAGTTCGCGCGACAGACAGTCGAGCACCGGTCGCAGCATCGAATGCACATACTTGAAAGTGCGCTGCTCGCGCTCGCCGGCGCGCCACGCCACCGCCATCACGGCGCGGATGGCATTGCTGCGATCATGCAGCCAGAACAGATACGCGGGTTCATTGTCGGTGAGCTGCACGCACACACCGGGTTCGGCGCGGTTCTCCGCCGCGGCCAGCGCCTTGGCGACCAATGAAGGCAGGGCAGCGGATACCGACTGCTCGCTGGTCCAGCGAATGTCGCCGCTGATCTCGAACAGCGTGACGCCGGCAGCGCGCGGCAGCAGCGCGCTGACGAGCTGCGCGTAAGGCGCATAGTCCGACCTGAGATCCCTCGCGGCGCTCGACATCCTGACGATTCTCCGTAGAGAACGCAGGATGACTTAAGGCCATAACCGCCGTGATGATCGAGTTAGCAGATTGAGCGCAAATCCAATGGGCTACGCAGAGCGAATCCGTTGGTATTCCAAAGGATTGCAGCTCGTTGCGAAGTCATCGAAGGGCGTCAATCACCTGGGGGTGCGGAGGATTTGAACCACCCTGCAGGATTGATGGCCTTGCCACTGCGCCGCAGCTGGAAATACAGCCCCGGTCGGCTGCGCCCACCTGAGTCACCTACGGTTGCGATGACGTCGCCAGCCTGGACTGTGGCGCCAACTGCCTTGAAGAGCTGCTCATTGTGACCGTAAAGGCTCAAGTAGCCGCCACCATGGTCGAGGATCAGCAACAGGCCCCGCCCCTCCAGCCAGTCGGCGTAGATCACCCGCCCCTCATGTACGGCTCGCACATTTTTGCCGCGATCTGCAGCGATCTCGATGCCATCTGACAGGAATTTGGCGACAATGGGCTCGCCAAACCGCAGCTCGATACTGCCGGCCACGGGCCAGGACAGTTTTCCGCGCAGCTTGGCGAAGGCGTCGTTGGGATCGAAGGGAACCGCCTCCGCGCGACGCCTGAGTTCGGCCAGGAAGGTCTCGGTTTGCTGCCGATCCTTCTGCAGACGCTGCAGTTCCGCGCCGCGCTTTTTGGAATCAGAATCCAGACGCGCCAGCACTCGATCCCGCTGCTTGCGGGCCTGATCCGCGTCCTGCGCGCGGCGCTGCCTCTCGGTCTCAAGTTTCGCTAATTCAGTATCTTCTTCGTCGATCCGGCGCCTTAAATCCTCGATCTGGGCGATATTATCGTTGATGACAGCGATCTGACGGGCTCGATCGCGCCCAAAATACCCGTAATACGTCAAATTGCGGCGAAATTGCGCTGGATTGCGCTGATTGAGCAGCATCTTGAGGGGTTCGCTGCGTCCCATCATGTATGAAGAGCGCAGCTGGGCGGCCAGGTCGGACTGAGTACGGCGCCGCTCGGCCTCACGCATTGCCCGTTCCGCCGCCAATCGCTCGCGTTCAGCACTGCGTTCGGCGCGTTGTGAGCGCACCTTGCCGAGCTCGCCCTGGGCCTTGGAAACCGCCTGCTCGGCCAGCCGCAGCTCGCGGATCTGCCGGTCTTTCTCCTCCGCATCGTTCTGTTGCTGGCGCTGCAGGCGTGTGATCTGCTCATTGAGCGCCTTCAGATCCGCTTCGGTGGGAGCCTTTCTGGCCTGCGCGGCCGGCAGGGCCAGGGCCGCGAACAGCAGCGTCACTCCCAGTGCATGGCGTAGAAGGTGTCTCATGAGGTTGCGCCCAAGTCTAAGGAACATCGACGCGCGGTGGCTATAATGCGCGCCCCGTTCTTTCGGCCATGAAAGCGCATGAATCGGCTGCTCGAATACGTGAATCATCATCCGCTGGTCACCGGCCTGCTGCTGGTGGCGGTGGCGGCGGTGCTGGCGTTCGAGCTGCGCGCGCGCCGGCTCAACTACGCCTCGATCGGGCCGCAGGAAACCGTGCTGCTGATGAACCAGGGCGCACAGATCTACGATCTGCGCCAGAGCGACGCCTATGCCGCAGGCCACATCGGCAATGCGAAGAACCTGCCGCCCACGCAGCACGATTCCGCCCCCGACCTGCTGAAGAAGCATCGCGAAAAACTGCTGGTGCTCTACTGCGATGACGGCAGCCTGTCGACGGCGCTGACCCGCAAGCTGCACGCCGCCGGCTTCACCAAGGTGTTCAATCTGCGCGGCGGCCTCGGACCCTGGCGCAGCGAAGGCATGCCGCTGCAGCGCGGCTGACAGCCACGCCATGAATGCCAGCGTGAATCCGGTCGTGATGTACACCACCGACTGGTGCCCCTACTGCTCGCGGGCACGGCGCCTGTTCGAGACCAAGGGCGTGGCGTTCACCGACATCGATGTGGACACCACCGAGGGCGCGCGCGCCGAGATGCAGAAGCGCAGCGGCCGCACTTCGGTGCCGCAGATCTTCATCGGCGCGCGGCATCTGGGCGGCTACGATGATGTGAAGGCACTGGATGACCGGGGCGAGCTCGATCCACTGCTCAACGCCGCGCGCACCTGAATTTTTTTGCTTAAACGTATTCCACAGAGGTAGATCATGGCCGACGAAACCCCCGCGCAGAGCAATGGCGCCGCCCAGCCGAACCTGGCCCTGCAGGGCGTGTACCTGAAGGACTGCTCGTACGAGGCACCGTTGGGCCCGCGCGCGAATGGCGACTGGCAGCCGAACATCAACCTCGATCTGTCCACCACCAGCAGCCCCATCGAGGGTGAGCTGCGCGAAGTGGTGCTGACGGTCACGGTGTCCGCCAAGCAGGGCGAAAAGACCCTGTTCCTGGTCGAAGTGAAGCAGGCCGGCGCCTTCCTGATGCAGAACCTCACCGAAGATGACGCCAAGCGCGCCATCGCCAGCGTCTGCCCGGGCGTCCTGTTTCCCTACGCGCGGGCGATGGTGTCGCAGCTGGTATCGCAGGGCGGCTTCCCGCAGCTGCTGCTTCCGCCAGTGAATTTCGACGCGCTGTATCTGAACGCGCAGTCGCAGTCGGTCACGACGTCGATGACCACGAACTAAAGGGCGGCCGCTCGCCAGCGCCATGCTCACTACGCCTGTTGCCGTACTCGGTAGTGGATCGTGGGGACCTTTCCCTTGAGCGCACCGCTGGCAGTACTCGGTAGCGGTTCATGGGGAACAGCGCTGGCGATCCAGTTCGCGCGCGCGGGCAAGCCCACGCGGCTGTGGGGTCGCGACGCCGCGCAGCTCACCGACATGCGCACCGCGCGCTGCAATCGCCGCTATCTGCCGGATGCGGTGTTTCCACCGCCACTGGAGGTGGCGGACACCCTCGAGGCCGCGCTGCAGGGTGTCTCCGATGTGCTGATCGCCGTACCCAGCAGCGGCTTTCGCCAGCTGCTGGCGTTGCTGGCGCCGCGTCTGGGACGCGATGCACGCATTGCCTGGGCCACGAAGGGATTCGAACGCCACAGCGGACTGCTGCCGCATCAGGTGGCGCGCGAAGTACTCGGCGAGCGTTACGCGATGGCGGTACTTTCCGGCCCGACCTTCGCGCGCGAAGTGGGCGCCGGTCTGCCCACCGCCATGGTGGTGGCCTCTTCCGACGAAGCCTTCGCGATGCGCATCGCCGAGGATCTGGCTACGCCGGGCTTTCGCACTTACGTCTCCACCGATATCGCCGGCGTGGAAATCGGCGGCGCAGTGAAGAATGTGATCGCCATCGGTGCGGGTCTTTCCGATGGCCTGGGCTTCGGCGCCAACATGCGTGTGGCGCTGATCACACGTGGACTCAACGAGATGACGCGACTGGGCGTGGCGCTGGGCGCGCGCGAGCGCACCTTCATGGGATTGGCGGGACTGGGCGATCTGGTGCTCACCTGCACCGACGATCAATCACGCAACCGCCGCTGCGGCCTCGCGCTGGCGCGTGGGTTGTCGGTGGAAGAAGCCATGCGTGAGATCGGCCAGGTGGTCGAGGGCTATCACGCTGCTCGCGTGCTGCGGGAGGTGGCGCGGCGGCTCGGCCTCGACCTGCCCATCTGTGAAGGCCTGTGCCGCATTCTCTTCGATGGCGCGAACGCAGGCGAAGTGGTGCGCGAGCTGATGGCCCGGCCGCCGCAGGCTGAATTCGAGTAACCAGCGCCGGGTTGCGCGATGATCAGTAGCGGTAGCCGATCGACAGCATGACGTTGTCGATGTCCGCGGTACCGGTAGAACTGGCCTTGCCCACCTTGCCGTGGTGCACGAAATCCAGGCCGATACGGTAGAACTCCCACAGGGTCACGCCCACTCCCGCGCCGTAGTAAAAATCCTGCGAGGAATCGGAGAAGCTGTCGCTCACGGAATCCGTCTCGACGGTGGCGGAGTAGGAAATTTTTGGACTGGAGCTGGTGAACCCGGCACGCACGCGCGCTTCCAGGTATTCACCGATGGGCAGGCTCGCGATGCCGCCCAGCATTACTCCCTGAACACGAAACTTGTAGTTGAAGCTGGCCTGCCTGATGGTGCCTGCATCGTTCACCGTGCCGGTGGAGGTGTAGCGAAAGGCCCCCAGGCTGAAGAAGCCCGCCTCGGCCGCAAGCCATTTGTTGAAGCGATAGCCTCCGAACAGCGCGAAGGATCTGTCCTTTTTATCCAGCGCGGAGCTGAGTGTCTGCACCGGCAGCTCGAAGGAGTCGAAGAAGCTGCGCGTCAGCGCATCGCCATCGGCCGCCGTCACATCGAAGGAGGTCTTGCCCACACCCAGTTCAAAGGTCCAGCCGCGTTCCAGCAGCTGGGCCTGGGCCGCTGAGGCGCCCGCAACCAGCAGCAGGCTCCAGAGGATTCGTGCAGTACGACTGGCCATTCGCTCACCCCATCCTTAGATGAAGGGGCCAGCGTATCCCACACCAAGGTGGTTAGGGAGAGTCTCGAAACCCCACCTGACGCCAGGCCTCGTAGACCACCACGGCCACGGCGTTGGAGAGATTCAGGCTGCGATTGCCGGGCCGCATCGGGATGCGCAGCCGTTCGTGCGGCGGCAGCCGCGCAGACAACTCGGTCGGCAGACCGCTGGTCTCACGGCCGAAGAGGAAGCTGTCGCCGGGCTGGAAGCGGGCCTCGGTATAGGCGCGCACGCCGTCGGTCTCGATGACGAACAGGCGCGTGTCGCCGATGGCCTTGAGGCAGGCGGCCATGTCGGCGTGCACCGAGACATGCGCCAGGTCGTGATAATCGAGCCCCGCACGTTTCAGCTGCGGTGCGGAAAGATCGAAGCCCAGCCGGCCCACCAGGTGCAGGTGGGCGCCGGTGTTGGCGCACAGCCGGATGGAATTGCCGGTGTTGGGCGGAATTTCCGGCTCGAACAGCAATACGTTGAACATGTCCTCTTCCTGTCGCCGTCAGCGGCGGCAAGGTGGCGGCGGCAAGGTGGGCTATTTTCAGCGATAATTCCCCCATGAGCGCAGTGATCGAATCGCCGCCCCGAGGCCGACCGGCTGCCGTCCCGGCATGGCAGCCGCCTGCGGCTTCGCTGGCACTGGAATTCTGCGGCCTGCGTTTCGCCTCGCCCATCGTGCTGCTCTCCGGCTGCGTGGGCTTCGGCGAGGAGTACACGCGGGTGGCGGGCTTCTCCAATCGCGATGTAGGCGCCATCTGCCTCAAGGGCACCACTGGCAAACCCCGTCTCGGCAACAAGCCGCATCGCGTGTACGAAACGCCCATGGGCATGCTCAATGCCATCGGCCTGCAGAATCCGGGCGTCGAGGTGGTGGTTCGCGACATCCTGCCGACGCTTGATTTCAGCGAGACGCGTTTCATCGCCAATGCCTCGGGCTCGACGGTGGAGGAATACATCGAGGTCACCGCGCGCTTCGATGATTCGCCCATCGACGCCATCGAGATCAACATCTCCTGCCCCAACGTGAAGGAAGGCGGCGTGCAGTTCGGCAACTCGCCAGAGATGTCAGCGCGCGTCGTGTCCGCCTGCCGCAAGGCCACGAAGAAGCCCATCATCACCAAGCTGTCGCCGAACCAGACCGACATCGCGCTCAATGCGCGGATGTGCATCGAAGCCGGCACGGATGGCCTCGCCGTGATCAACACGCTCACCGGCATGGCCATCGACACGCGCACCGGCAAGCCGGTGATCGGCAATCGTCAGGGAGGCCTTTCCGGCCCCGCGATCAAACCCATCGCCTTGCTGAAGACGGCGCAGGTGGCTGAAGTAGCGCGCCCGCATCGCATTCCCATCATCGGCCAGGGCGGTATCGTGAACGCCGGCGATGCCATCGAATTCCTGATCGCGGGTGCCACGGCCGTGGGCGTGGGCACTGCGCTGTTCTACGATCCACTGGTCTGCCCGAAGATCAATCGCGGCATCGCGGATTATCTCGCCTCGCGTGGGCTGGCCAATCTCGCCGCGCTCGCGGCGTAACGAATTTCTCAAAACCGGAACCATCCCTTCAACCATGTCTGCCGTCGAAACCATCAACTTCACGCGCGGTGTGCCCGCGAACGAATCCTTCCCCACCGCCGATCTGGCGCAGTGCGCAGCCAATGTGCTGGCCACCAATGCCGATGCAGTGTTGCAGTACGGGCCTTCCGCCGGTCTTGCGCCACTGCGCAGCTGGCTGGCCGAATGGCAGGGCGTCAAGCCCGAGCAGGTACTCACCGGCAATGGCTCGCTGGAACTGGTGGACTTCCTGTGCACGGCGCTGCTGAAGCCGGGTGATGTGGTCTTCACCGAAGCACCCAGCTATGACCGCGCCATCACGCTGTTCCGCCGCCATGGCGCCACCGTGATCGGTGTGCCGCTGGAAGCGGATGGTCCGAACATCGAAGCGCTGGAAAAACTGCTGGCGCAGCACACGCCCAAGCTGTTCTACGTGATTCCGGATTTCCAGAATCCTTCGGGCGCCACCTGCTCCGCGGCCAAGCGCAAGAGCATCGTGGCGCTGGCTGCCGCGCACAATGTGCTGCTGCTCGAAGATGCGCCGTATCGTGCGCTGCGCTATCGCGGCACGCAGGAACCCACGCTGTTCTCGCTCGCGCCGCAGCGCACGCTGCACATGACCTCGTTCACCAAGCTGATCGCGCCGGGCGTGCGCCTGGGATTCATGATCGGCGATCCGGTGATACTGACGAAGATCGCCAAGGTGGCCGAAGACACCTACATCTCGCCGGGTTATTTCGCGCATGGCGTGACGCTGGAGTGGCTGAAGGCCGGCAAGCTGGGTCCGCAGATCGAGAAGTTGAAGGCGTTGTACGCGCCGAAGCTCGATGCCTGCCTGGCCGCGCTCGACAAGTACATTCCCGATGCGGTGGCCACGCGGCCTGATGGCGGCTTCTTCCTGTCACTGACCCTGCCGCAGGGTGTGTCGACCACCGATCTGCGTGCTGCCGCCGCAAAGCTGAATCTGAACCTGGCCGACGGGCTGGCGTTCTTCCCGCAGGGCGGCGGCGAACGCTTCCTGCGCCTGCCCTTCTGCGCGCTGACGCCGGCGCAGATCGATCAGGGCATCAGCCGACTGGCGGAAGCGGTCCGCGCGGTGCGCAAGTAGCGCCGGCTGCGGCTGGATGACACCCATCACGCGGCCGTCCGCGGGGGTTGCCTCCTTGCCGCGCTAGCTCACCTGGCGGCGCGTCGGATACGCCAGGTTGATGCCAGCCGCCGCGAAGCGCTGCAGGATGCCGCGGTTCACCAGATCGTTGGTGCGCGCGATGTTGCGGTCGGGGCGATTTGCGACGAAGTAGATGGCCTCGAACTCCAGTGCATAGTCGCCGATCTGCGCGAGCAGGCAGCTGACGAAGCGCGTGCCTTCTCCGGCACGCACGGCTTCCTCCACCAGCACGGGCACACGCTCCACCAGCGCCTGTGAGGTTTCGTAAGCCAGCCGCAGACGGATGGTG
>DATNCK010000181.1:0-23765 GCA_035571575.1 Steroidobacteraceae bacterium
ACGCATGGCACGTGTGCTGGTGCTCACCGACGGAAAATTGCACGAACAGCGCGCTATTGATCCCTGACGCTGTTGCGGCGAGCGTTTAGTCTGCTGATCGTGCTGTAGCGCCAGGCCAGTTCCAGACCGCGATAAGCCAGATAGCCGCCGACCACGGAGCAGACCACGCAGCCCAGCAGAAACGGCTTCCAGGTCCTGCCCAGGCCGGTCTGCAGCCAGGCCCAGCTCAACTCGAAGGCGAAGTGACCGGGATGAATGCCCAATAGCAACGCGCCGACGCGGTACGCCACGTAATAAATCGGAACGGCGGTGAGCGGGTTCAGCAGCAGCAGCGTGCCGATCATCGCAGGGATATTCAGACGCCAGATCATCGCCGCCAGCAGTCCCAGCAGCGGATGCGCTGGCAGGGGAATGAAGGCAATGGCCACACCAGCGCCGAACGCAGCGGTAATGGCACGGCGGTTCAGGCCCCACAGGCGTGAATCGGTGATGCGCGGCCCCAGCAGACGGAAATACCAGCTGCTGCGCAGGCGCTCGGCCAGAGGCTGGAATTTGCGGAAGAACTGGCGGGGCATGGGGTTGCGCACTCTAGCAGGCTGCGACGGTTGCCCAGAAATTTTGGCGGCGGGCGTGCCGCACCTGGCGGCGTAACGATGCATGCCCTGGGGCTGCTGGCGGGCGTACTGCTGGCGCTGTGGTCGCCGGCGGCCTGGCAGGATGCACTCGGCTGGATCGCCCTTGCGGCGGGCGTCACGTTGTTCTTCACGCGCTGGTGGCGCATTGCGCTGCTGGCACTGCTCGGCTTCTTCTCTGCGCAGCACGCCGCGCGGCAGGTGCTGCAGGCGGCGTTCAACTGCGGCGAGCGGCGACTGATGATCGCGCAGATCCAGAGCATTCCCGCCGCCACTGCGGCGGGGTGGCAGTTCGATGCCTTGCTCTCGGCGGCGCGTCCCCCGCGGTTCCCACCGCTGCGGGTGCGCCTGACCTCACGCACTGCGCTTGCGCCGCATGTCGGCGAGCGCTGGCAGTACCTGGTGCAGTTCGCGACACCGGCGCAGGGGCAACGCGGCGCGGATCAGGCACGCAACCTGCTGCGCGATCACATCAGCGCGCTGGCTGCGGTGCGCGACTCGCCACTGAATCAACGCCTCGCGCAGGCGCCAATGTCGATCGACAGGCTGCGCGGGCGGGTGGCGCAGCGCATCGTGGAGCGCGTGCCCGATCCCTCCGCCGCGGCCTTGCTGGCTGCGCTGGCGGTGGGCGCCAGCGGCGATGTGAGCACCGGACAGTGGCGCATATTCAATGCCACCGGCATCACGCACCTGGTGGCCATCTCGGGGATGCATGTCACCTTCTTCGCCATGCTGTGCATGACGGCGGCGCGCTGGGGCTGGCGGCGCTGGAACTGGCTGGCTGCCCGCTGCCGCCGCGAAACCTTCGCGTCCGTGACCGGGGTGCTGTTGGCTTTCGCCTATGCCCTGCTGTCGGGGTTTTCAGTGCCCGCACAGCGCACGGCGGTCATGCTGGCGGCGTTCCTGCTGGCGAGGTCCTGCGGCCGCGTCACGCGACCCATGTGGAGCGTCGCGGCGTCGCTGGTCGCGGTGCTGCTGTACGACCCGCTGGCGGCGCTCAGTGCCGGCTTCTGGCTGTCCTTCAGTGCCGTGGCGTCCATTGTGCTGATCGCCGGCGCGCGGCTGCAGCCAGCGGGTTCGCTGCGTGGTGCTGCCCATGTGCAATGGGTGGTCACCGCGGCGCTGTTGCCTGTGACCGTCATCCTGTTCGGCACCTTTTCGGCCATAGGGCCGCTGGTGAATGTCGCTGCCATCCCGCTGTTCACCTTCGCGCTCGTGCCGCCCGTACTGGTAGCCACTGTCTTCTATCTACTGCCCGGCGGTGTCGCGCAATTCGTCGCCGATCATCTGGTGGATCTGGCGGCGTGGGCTGCCTCCGCAGCGTGGCCGGTCCTGACCACCTGTGCGAATCTTGCTGGCGCGCTGTGGGTGGCTCAGCCCGATGCAGTATGGTTGTGCCTGGCTGTTCCTGCCGCTCTGCTGCTGTTGCTGCCGGTTCCCGCGGTGATGCGCGCGGCGGCTTCATTGCTGTTGCTGGCGGGATTCTTTGCGCCGGCACCGCGCCCCCGACCAGGCGAGCTGTGGCTGGACCTGTTCGATGTGGGTGCCAGCCGCGCCGTGCTGTTGCGGACCGCCCGCCACCAACTGTTGGCCGGCGCCGGAGAAGGATTCGGCAGCGCCGGTCGTCGTTTCGAAACCCGCATCCTGCCCACGTTGCTGCGTGCCGGCGGATCCGGCCTTGACCTGTGGCTGGTGCAAAAGCCCGACCGCGACACGATGCAGGCCGTGACCATGGGTCATGCGCGCCTTGCCGTGCATGAAACGCTGCTCGGCGAGCGGCAGCGGGCGCCGCCGGAGCTTCTGCCCTGTGAGACACGCGACTGGGAGTGGGACGGCGTGCGTTTCGCGATGACGCCGGCAACACAGGGTTGTTGGGTGCGCGTGCAGACCGGATCTCACAGTCTTCTGCTAACACCAGAACGTGTCGCGGAGGCGGATGTCGCACCTGCAGCCGACGTGTGGGTGTTGCCCAGGCGCGCAGTGGATGCGCGGCGTCTGGTGGCTGCAGTGGCGACTCCGCCCGCCTTGTTGCTGGCGGGTGTGGCCGCAAGCGAATGGCGTGCGGGAGGCTGGAGCGATCTGCGGCAGGAGCAACTGCAGCGCGGCGCCGGCATCCTGTCGACGGTGCAGGGTCCGATTCGCGTACGCATGGGACCGGCGGCGCCTGCCGTGAAGCAGGGTGGTTACTGGCAACCGGGCATCTGGGCGACATCGCAGACCTGTGCGGAGTCTCCCTAAGCTATCATCCGCGCCCATGTGGGAAATCGTGCGCGCCGGCGGCCCGTTCATGTGGCCGATCATCCTGTGTTCCGTCATTGCAGCAGCCATCGTGCTCGAGCGTCTCTGGACGCTGCAGCAGCGGCGTGTCATGCCGCCTGACCTTACGCGGCGGATCTGGGCGCTGGTCGAGGCCGGGCAGGCCAACGACAAGGTAGTCGTCGCGTTGCAGGGTAATTCGCCACTGGGGAAATTGCTGGCCACCGGGCTTGCAAACCGCAACCGTCCCCGCGCCGTGCTGATGGAACGCCTGGAAGACGAAGGGCGTCATGTGGCGCATGACCTCGACCGCTTCCTCAACACACTGGGATCCATTGCCGGTGTCGCGCCGTTGCTGGGCCTGCTGGGCACGGTGACCGGCATCATCAAGGCCTTCAATGCCATCTACACCGGAGGGCTCGGCGATCCGCGTGCGCTTTCCGGTGGCATCTCCGAGGCGCTGATCACTACGGCCGCCGGCCTGTGCGTGGCCATCCCTTCCTATATTGCTTACCGCTATCTGCGCGGCCGCGTGGAATCCATCGTGGTGCAGATGGAGCGCGACGTGCTGCGCTTCGCCGATGCGTTGAACGATCGCGCCGCGGATCTGCCGGAGCAGGCGTGAAATTCAGCCGGCGGCGCGCCGAAGATCCGGAGATCAACCTGATTTCCCTGATCGACGTGCTGCTGATGCTGGTGATCTTCTTCATGGTGTCATCCACCTTCATCGATGAAGGCCGGGTGCATGTGCAGCTGCCTGCAGCCAGTGAGCGGCCGCGCGAGAACAACGCCGCGGAGCCCATTGTCGTCACCGTGACGCAGCAGGGCAGCTATCGCGTAAATGAGCGCGAACTGGTGAATGCCAGCCGCGAGACACTGCGTGCCGCCGTGGCCAAGGTGGCAGGCGAGGCTCGCAGCGCGCGAGTCGTGTTGCGCGCCGACGGACGCGCCACGCACCAGTCCGTGGTCACGGCGATGGACGTGCTGGGCAAGATGGGCTTTTCCCAACTCGATATCGCAACCGTGCAGCAGCCTACGACGCCATGACCGCTGGTGCGGCGAGCCGAGCGGACGTCCGGTTGGTCTACCGGCGACTGCTGGGCTATGCCCGACCCTGGCGCGGGCTGTTCCTGATCGGTGTGCTGGGCATGGTGCTGTATGCCTCCACCGAGGCCGGCATCGCCTGGTTCGTCGACAAATTCCTGAAATATGCCTTCGTGCAGCCGGATCCACGTGCCGTCTGGGCCGTGCCGCTGGGCGCGCTGCTTCTGTTTCTGGTGCGTGGCACCGGCGACTACCTGGCCACCAGTTTTCCCGGGCGCGTGGGGCGGCATGTGGTGAAGGCATTGCGCACCGACCTGTTTGCGCAGTACCTGCATCTGCCGGCTTCCTGGTATGACGGAGAATCCAGCAGCCGCATGCTGTCGCGGCTGGTGTACGACGCCGAGCAAGTCGCCGAGGCTGCCACGAATTCAATCTGCGTGCTGATCCGCGACTCCCTCGCGCTGGTGGGGCTGCTGGCGCTGATGTTCTACAAATCCTGGCAGTTCACCCTGCTGGCTCTGGTGGCCGCTCCGGTGATCGGCTGGGTGCTGTCGGGCATCAATCGCCGTTTCCGGCGTCACAGTGGCCGCATCCAGCAGTCCATGGGCGATGTCACGCGGGTTGCCAAGGAGGCTCTCGACAGCCAGGGGCTGATCAAGACGCATACCGCCGAGGATTGGCAGCAACGGCGTTTCGAAGCCGTCAACGAACAGAACCGTCGCAGCCAGCAGCGGCTGATCAACGTACGTGCGGCCAGTGGACCTGTGGTGCAGATGCTGGCCGCGTTCGCGCTTGCGGCAGTACTGGCGGTGGCGATCGCGCAGGTGATGCGCTCGGCGGTAAGCGTCAATGACTTCATTGGCTACATCACGGCGATGCTGCTGGTGATGGCGCCGCTGCGGCGGCTGGTCAATGTCGGTGGCCCCTTGCAGCAAGGTATCGCCGCAGGTGCGGGCATATTTGCGGTGCTGGATCTGCCGCGCGAAGCAGTCGGTGGCAGGCCGGTCACCGCCCGTGTGCGGGGCGAAGTGGAACTGGCCGGCGTGGATTTCAGCTATGCCGGCGCCGCCGAGCCGGTATTGCGCGATGTGAGTCTCGCCGTGCAGCCAGGACAGACCCTGGCCATCGTCGGGCGTTCCGGCGCCGGCAAATCCACATTGGTGGGTCTGGTGCCACGTCTGTATGAAGCGACGCGAGGTGCCGTGCGGATCGACGGCCTCGACGTGCGCCAATATTGCCTGCGTGATCTGCGGCGGCAGATCGCCTACGTCGGGCAGGATGTCATGTTGTTCGACGACACCCTGCGCAACAACATTGTATTCGGCACTGACACGGTGTCGGAGTCGGATCTGCAGCGCGCCGCCGACGCCGCGCATGTCAGCGAGTTCGCTGCATCGCTGCCGCAGGGTTTCGACACACCGCTGGGCGATCGCGGCAGCCTGCTCTCCGGCGGCCAGCGACAGCGCGTCGCCATTGCGCGGGCGCTGCTGCGCGATGCCCCGATCCTGATCCTCGATGAGGCCACCTCCGCGCTCGACTCGGAATCAGAGCGTCACGTACAGGAAGCCTTGTCGCAGTTGATGCGTGGCCGGACGACACTGGTGATTGCGCATCGCCTTGCCACCGTGGAGCAGTCCGATTGCATCGTAGTGCTGCAGGAGGGGCGGGTAGCCGAGTCGGGAAGCCACGCGCAACTACTGGCGCACGGCGGCCTTTACGCACAGCTCTACCGCCTGCAGTTTCAGGGCTGACAGGGTGCGGCAGTGGATGGAATCCGTGTGGTACCGCGAGCGGCCACCTGCATGGTTGCTTCCCCTGGCCATCCTGTACGGCGCGGCGATGGCCTTGCGCCGCTGGAGTTATGCAGTGGGTCTGCTGCGCAGCGGTGCAGCCGGTATTCCGGTCATCGTCGTCGGCAATCTCACGGCAGGCGGCACGGGCAAGACGCCACTGGTGCTGTGGCTGGTTGCGCAGTTGCAGCTGGCAGGGTGGCGGGTGGGTATCGTCAGTCGTGGCTACGGAGCCGCCCGCAGGCTGCGCACGCCACGTGTCGTCGCGGACGATGACGCGAATGCGGTCGGCGATGAGGCTGTTCTACTGGCACGCCGGGCCGAATGCCCTGTTTGCGTCTGTGTGGATCGCCTGGCCGCTGCGCGCCAACTGGCGGACCTCGGTTGCCAGGTGGTGGTTGCGGATGATGGCTTGCAACACCTCGCGCTGCGACGCGACGCTGAAATCGTTGTCATCGACGGCGCGCGGATGTTCGGCAACGGCGCGCTGCTGCCGGCGGGGCCATTGCGCGAGCCGACAAAGCGGTTGGCAGGCATCGACGCCGTCGTGTTCAATGGCGCCGCGCGCTTTGACCTGCCTGCGGCAGGCGAAATCCGCAGCCAGATGTCCCTGCGGCCGGAGCAGTTCGTGCACCTGGCAGATGGGGGCGCCTCGGCGGTGCAGGACTGGTCGGGCCGGTCAGTCCACGCGGTGGCAGGCATAGGCAACCCGGCCCGATTCTTCGCTACGCTGCGCGAGCTGGGGCTCAGGCCCGTGGAACACGCCTTCGCGGATCACCATGCCTTTGCCGCCGAAGATCTGGCCTTTGGCGACACGCTTCCCATCGTCATGACGGAGAAGGATGCCGTAAAATGCGGCGCCTTGGCCACCGACAGGATGTGGTGCCTGCGGGTGACCGCCCAATTCGAACACGATGATGCTGCGCGCCTGCTCACGCTGCTGCAGGCGCGCCTCACGGGGAAGCGCTGATGCTCGATGCCAGACTGCTGGATATCCTGGCTTGTCCCTTGTGCAAGTCGCCGCTGCGCCAGGACTCCGCGACCGCCGTGCTGGTGTGCCGTGCAGACCGGCTGGCCTTTCCCATTCGCGATGGCGTGCCGGTGATGCTGGAGAACGAGGCGCGCGTGCTAAACAGCGACGATCCGCTGCTGGATCGTTAGGGATCGCGCGTGATTTTCCGTGTCGTCATCCCTGCCCGCTATGCCTCCGTGCGGTTGCCCGGCAAGCCGCTGGTGAACATCTGTGGGCAACCCATGTTGTACTGGGTGAACCAGATCGCGACTGAGAGCGGCGCGGCCGAGGTAGTCATTGCCACTGATGATGAGCGGATCATCGCAGCTGCCGAGGGTTTTGGCGCCCATGTGCAGATGACTTCACCCACCCATGTCTCCGGCACTGACCGCATTGCAGAGGTGGCGCTGGCACGGGGCTGGAGCGATGAGGATGTGGTGGTCAATCTCCAGGGCGATGAGCCGCTGATGCCGCCGGAGCTGCTGCGGCAGGTGGCGGAGCTCCTCACGGAAAATCCGCAGGCGGCCATTGCCACGCTGGCCACACGCATTGGCAGCGTGGATGCTTTCAAGGACGTGAACTGCGTGAAGGTGGTCACCGATCTGACCGGACGGGCGCTGTATTTCAGTCGCGCGCCCATCCCCTGGGGGCGCGACACCGCGCCGGCGGGTCTGGCCAGTCAGCGCGGCTACAACGGCGCGCGCCGACACATCGGCCTGTATGCCTATCGCATCCATGCGCTGCGGCGCTTGTCCCTGCTGCCGCCCAGCCCGCTGGAGCGCCTGGAAAGGCTCGAGCAATTGCGGGCGCTGGAAAATGGCATGGAGATTCGTGTCGGTGACGCACGCGTGCTGCCCGGTCCCGCTGTGGACACAGAACAGGATCTGGCGCTGGTGAGTTCCCTGAAGGCCGAGCAGGAGAAGGCGCGCTGATGGGCAGTCTGGACTTCATCGTGCCGGTGACGGACGTGGCCCATGCGATCTCGCTGTCGCTGGCGCCGGTGTTCCTGCTGAATGGCCTCGGCGTGCTGCTGGCCATGCTCACCTCGCGGCTGGCGCGCATCGTGGATCGCGCGCGAGGTCTTGAAGCCCGGCTGCCGCATGCCAGCCCGGAAGAGGCCGACGAAATCCATAACTTCCTCACCACTACCAGTCGCCGCGGCCGGCTGGTGAACCGGGCCATCACGCTGGGCACCATGGCAGCGCTGCTGGTGGCCTTCGTCGTGGTGCTGCTGTTCGCCGCGGCGTTCACAACTTTTCCGATTGGCGCGACGATCGCGCTGGTGTTCATCGGCGCCATGCTGGCGCTGGTGGGTGCCCTGTGGTGTTTTCTCATCGAAGTTCGTGTGGCAACCGCGGCGCTGCGCTTCGGTCCGCGCAAGTAAATGGCCTTAAGGAGACGACAATGAAAACGAGGGCGGCAGTGGCGGTGGCGGCGGGCAAGGATCTGGAGATCCACACGGTGGATCTGGCGGGACCGGGTCCTGGAGAAGTGCTGGTCGAGATCAAGGCCACGGGCATCTGTCACACCGATGCGTACACTCTGTCCGGCAAGGATTCGGAAGGATTGTTTCCTTCCATCCTGGGCCACGAGGGCGCTGGCATCGTGCGCGAGGTTGGCAAGGGCGTGACTGCGCTGAAGCCTGGCGATCATGTGATCCCGCTGTATACGCCGGAGTGCCGGCAGTGCAAGACCTGTCTGTCGCGCAAGTCGAACCTGTGCACATCGATCCGCGCCACGCAGGGCAAGGGCGTGATGCCCGATGGCACCAGCCGCTTCTCGATGGGCGGGCAGACGCTGTATCACTACATGGGCTGCTCCACGTTCTCGAACTTCACCGTGCTGCCGGAGATTGCGCTCGCGAAGATCCGCGAAGACGCGCCGTTCGAGGTGGTGTGCTACATCGGCTGCGGCGTCACCACTGGCATCGGCGCGGTGATCTACACCGCGAAGGTGGAGGCGGGCGCCAATGTGGTGGTGTTCGGTCTCGGCGGCATCGGCCTGAATGTGATCCAGGGCGCGAGGATGGTGGGCGCGGACAAGATCATCGGCGTGGACATCAACCCCGCCAAGCGCGCCATGGCCGAGAAATTCGGCATGACGCATTTCATCAACCCGAAGGAAGTGGGCAACGACAAGGTCGTGCAGGCGATTGTCGATGCGACGAACGGCGGGGCGGACTATTCCTTCGACTGCACCGGCAACACACAGGTCATGCGCCAGGCGCTGGAGTGCTGCCACCGCGGCTGGGGCCAGTCCATCATCATCGGCGTGGCCGAGGCCGGGCAGGAAATCGCCACGCGGCCCTTCCAGCTGGTCACCGGACGTGTGTGGAAGGGCACGGCCTTTGGCGGCGCGCGCGGCCGCACCGATGTGCCGAAGATCGTGGACTGGTACATGGACGGCAAGATCCAGATCGACGAGCTGATCACGCACAAGATGCCGCTCGAGAAGATCAATGACGCTTTCCACCTGATGCACGAGGGCGAATCCATCCGTTCGGTAGTGGTGTACTGACCCGGGATAGTGCGCCCGCGCTGCGATGGGGCGGTCCGGACAACCGTTCGGACCGCCATGCAGGGGTTGCGGGGCTCAGGTGGCGCATGGGTGGAGTGGCACGCGGTTTGCTTTGTTCAAGCCATGACCACAGAAACAATGCTGACTGCAAATTCATCGGTGGCCGCTGGCGACCGGAGCAATGCGACGCGACTGGATGACGGCGCGCCGCCCCGCCTGGTCGACATGGGAATTCTCAGCCGCTCACTGTCCTTCCATGTACGCAAGGCGCAGCTCGCACTGCAGCGTCGCGGGTTGCGAAATGTCGCCGCCGGCAACATCGGACCCGCCGAATTCGGCACGCTGGTGCTGTGTGAACAAAATCCGGGGCTCGCGCAGTTCCAGATTGCCGCAGCGCTGGATATCGACAAGGCCAGCGTGGTGGCCGTGGTCGACCGGCTCGAGGAGCTGGGCTGGGTGATGCGCCGGCGCAGCAACCAGGATCGCCGCCGCTATGGACTGCATCTGACTCAGGCAGGCGCCCATCAGGCCGAAGTGTTGCGCAAGCAGGCCCAGCAGGCTGAATCCTTCGCGCATGATCTGTTTTCTCCGGCGGAGCTGAATCAGCTGCTGACGCTGCTGGGGCGGCTGGCCTAAGCCCAAGCTAAACTGGACGTTTTCGACGTCCAGGAGAGCTCATGACCGCAACTGCGGGTCCCGGCCCCGTGGCGGCAGCCGCGGACGAACCTGTGGTCCTGTTGCCCGTACGCCGCTGGCGCAACGGGGCATGGCAGGACACCGATGACAGCATCGCCGCCGAGACCCCCGTCGCCCTGACGTACAACTCCATTCCGCACGTGGTGATGATGGCCACGCCGCGCGATCTGGAGGACATGGGGGTGGGTTTCACGGTGAGTGAGGCCCTGGTGGCCGGATACGAGGAAATACGCGATGTGTCGCTGGATACCTCGTCCGGCGACTTCGAGCTGCGCTTGTCGGTGGTGGGCTCGCGGCTGGGGGAGATGCTGCAGCGGCGGCGCAACCTGACGGGTCGCACCGGCTGCGGTGTCTGCGGCGCGGAAACCATCGAGGATGCCATCCGTCGCCCCCCACCGGTGCCTGCCGGAGGCAGCACTACCCGGGAGCAGCTGGTCCATGCCCTGCGCAGTCTGCGCGCCCTGCAACCCCTGGGCGCACAGGCGGGCAGCCTGCATGCGGCAGCCTGGGTCAGCTGGGAGGGCGAGGTTCAGTTGGTGCGTGAGGATGTAGGTCGCCACAACGCGCTGGACAAGCTCATTGGCGCCCGGCTTCGGCATGGCGAGGGTCTCGTTGACGGGTACGTACTGGTCACCAGCCGGGCCAGTTACGAGATGGTGCAGAAAGCTGCCACGTTGGGCGTGCGCATGCTCGTGGCCGTGTCGGCGCCTACCGCGCTGGGGGTGCGCCTCGCCCGCGACTGCGGGCTGACCCTGGTGGGATTCGCGCGCGAAGAACAGCAGGTGGTCTACAGCCATCCCGAGCGCCTGCGCTGATGCCGCTGAAGATTTCCCTTGAGACCGTCTGGCGATTCACCCAGGAGCGCGACAAGCGTTCCATGCTGGTGATGCTGGACTTCCTCAATGAGATCCGCGCCACGGGCAAGATCACCCGCGCCGCGGAGCGGGCGGGTGTCTCCTACCGGCATGCGTGGAACCTCATCGGCAAGTGGTCGGATTTCTTCGGCACTGCGCTGGTGGAGCGGCGGCAGGGGCGAGGCACCATCCTGACGACTTTTGGCGAGCGCCTGGTGTGGGCGGGTCAGCGGCTGCAGGCGCGACTGGGTCCGCAGCTGCAGAATCTGGCGCAGGAGCTGGAGTCCGAGATCAACGCGCTGCTGCCAGAGGCGGGCGAGGTGGTGCGTATCCATGCCAGTCATGGCTTCGCAGTTTCGGCGCTGCGCGACCTGTTGGCGCGTGAACAGAACCTGCGTGTCGACATTCGCTATGTCGGCAACGTCAATTCACCCGCCTCGCTGGCACATGGCGGATGCGATCTGGCCGGCATGCATCTGCCGCAAGGCGAGCTCAGGAGCCGCAGCATGGCTGGCTGGCGCGATGCGCTCTCGCCGGTCGAGCATCGCGTGATCAGTTTTGTGACACGCGAGATGGGCTTGATCGTGCGCAAGGGCAATCCGCTGCGCATCGATTCGCTGCACTCGCTGCCGCGCAGCGAGGTGCGCTTCGTCAATCGGGATCCGGAATCCGGAACGCGCATGCTGTTCGATGAGTTGCTGGCGCAGCACGACATCGAGGGCGCGCGCATTCAAGGGTACCAGCAGGTCGAGTTCACACATGCCGCAGTCGCGGCCTATGTCGCCAGTGGCATGGCGGATGCCAGCTTTGGCGTCGAAGCCGCCGCTCGTCAGTTCGATCTGGATTTTGTGCCGGTGGTGACCGAGGACTATGTCTTCGTGTGCCACATGCACAGTCTGGAAAACCCATCGGTGCAGCGGATTCTGGAAGTGATGCGGGGAGCGGCCTTCGGTCAGGCGATCGCAGCGCTGCCCGGCTACTCGGTCATCGAGCCGGGCCGGGTGAAGTCGATCGAAGAGGTCTTCGGGCGCTGGACCTGATGCTTTAGGGAGCTGGCGCTGCGGCGGGATCAAGCAGCGGCACCAATCCGTTTCTGGCGATGAGCGCCTGGCCTTTTACCGACAGCAGGAACAGAGCCAGCTTCAGCGCGGCCGGTCTGTCTGAAAGAACCGCGATTCCGTACACCGGATGAGGATCGAGCGCGGCGGGCACGGCCAGAGAAGTGAGTTCCGGCATCTCACGCTCCAGGCTCGCCGAGGCGCTGCAATAAGTGATCGACACATCCACCTGGCGCGAGGCAAACAGCGCGGCGGCGGCGCTCTGTTGAGGATCAGCTGGTGTTGCGGTGGCATTCATCAGCGCGCCGGCCTTTTCCTTGAGGCGCGCGCCGGCTCCCGGTTGCATGTGGTCGATGCGATCAAACATGGCCCAGGCGTAGTCGCCAGAGGGATCGGCCACAGGTGTCGATGTCTTCACCCGCACCCCTGGCGTCAACAGTCGTTTGACCAGGTTGGAAGAGGTGAGGCCGGCGTCGCGTCGGGATACCACGCACATGCGATTGCGCGCGAACGCCAGCACGGGAAGCACGGTGCGTCCGGCCTGCTCCAGCTTGCGAGGGGATCCGAGATCCGCGGACAACAGCAGGTCGGGGCGTTCGCCCTTCTCGATGCGCTCCCGCATCGTTCCGGAGCCGCCGAAACTGCCTTTCACGTCGATGTGCAGGAGCGGGCCGGCTTCTGCCGCGAGATCGCTGACGACACCGCGCAGGCTGCCGGCGGCAAAGATCTCGACCGTCGCGGGATCGCTCTGCTGCGCATCTGCCAGGTTGCAGAACGCCAACATCGTCAGCGACGAAAGTGCGATTCCCAGTCTGGGTGAGTTCATGTCCGGGTCACTCCATGAGGCTTTCGCGCGAGGCGATGAGCGCACTATATCGGCCTGAAGGCGCCGTGATCCGGGTTCCCACATATGCACTGGTGTGCATATCGTCGCACTGAAATGCCCATGCTAGGGTGCGCGCCCGCCCGCTGGACAGCCTACCCTATGAACAGACTTCGCCCTCTCGCCGCCACCTCATTCTTCGCTCTCACGCTGCCTGCCATCGTCTCGGCAGCAGACGCGCCGCGGCCACGGGCTGAGTCTTCCACTACTTCCACCGTCCTGATCACCGGCAAGCGCGTCGCGTCGGAGAACTATCGCGTGGACTCGCTCGATAGCCTGGGTCCGCTGGGGACGACATCGCTGATGGACACGCCTTATTCGGTCGCAGTGCTGCCAGGTGAGCTGATCCAGAACTCGCAGGCAGCCAACTTCAAGGATGTATCGAAGTACCTGCCACTCGTGGCCTATCAGGAGCAGCAGGGACCTGACATCCTGCGTCCGCAGACCCGCGGCATGCAGGGCGGCAATTTCCAGAATTCCCGCCTCGACGGCATGACGATGTACGTCACCGTCGCCAACGCCATGGAGCAGTTCCAGCAGATCGAAGTCGTCAATGGCGTGTCTG
This sequence comes from Steroidobacteraceae bacterium, assembly GCA_035571575.1. Classification (GTDB taxonomy): domain Bacteria; phylum Pseudomonadota; class Gammaproteobacteria; order Steroidobacterales; family Steroidobacteraceae; genus ZC4RG30. The sequence goes on from DATNCK010000181.1 coordinate 13,308, forward strand.
CATCGCTGTACGGCCCGGCGAATCCCTCGGGCATGTTCAATTTCATCTCCAAGCGTCCCACCGATGAGGATCTGCGGCAGGTTGGAGTCAGCTACACCAGTGACAGCATCGCGACTGCGAAGGCCGACATCAGTGGCGGGCTCGATTCCAGGGGCATCTTCAGCTACCGGCTGAATGGCGTGTACGGCAAGGGCGACGGCTATGTCGATGGCAGCCACCAGCGACGCGCGCTGGCGGATGTGGCGCTGGATATCCGGCCCTGGGAACACAGTGTGCTGGAGCTGAACTACAGCGACTACGAGCTGAACAACAAGGGCTTCCCGGGATGGTTCGCCTACGGGCAGGCCATCCAGATACCCGATGCGCCGAACCCAAATCGCGCCGGTTACGGCCAGACGTATGCGGGCGTGGACATGAAGACCCAGATTGCAACGGCGCGTGTGAAGCATGACTTCAGCAGCGACTGGCATCTGGTGGTGGGTGTACTGAATCAGGACGCGACACGCGACATCAATACGCCGGTCAACGTCCTGTCGAACAACACTGGCACCTATGTGTCGTCATTCGCCAATGGCTTCGCACCGCGATTCAAGATCACCAGCGATTCGGCGTATCTGAACGGCCGCTTCGATACCGGCAGCGTGAGCCACGATCTCACGATCGGCTCTGCCGGTTACAAGTCGCAGGCCTATGCGGTCACGACGCCAGCGACCGCGGCCAGCGTGCGGCTGGGCACCGCCACGCTGAGCGCTCCGCTGAGTTTCCCTGAGCCTGCCGCCGGACCGCCGAATGTGCGCCTGAATTTCAATTCGTCGAACATCTACCAGCAGGGCATCAATGTCGGCGACACCCTGCGGTTCACCGAGCAGTGGTCGATCCGCCTGGCGCTGAGCCAGGACTGGTTCCACACGGATAATTTCAACGCAGCAGGTACGGCCCTGGCAGGCTACAAGGATCACGGCGTCAGCCCCATGGGCAGCGTGATCTTCAAGCCGGCTTCCAACGTGACGCTGTACGCGACCTACGGCAGCAGCCTGCAGGCTGGCGATGTGGCGCCCGGCACCGCCGCGAACGCAGGAGTCGGACTGGCTCCATACCGCAGCACCGAGTTTGAACTGGGCTACAAGTGGGCGCTCGAGAAGTTGAACCTGACTGCGGCGTTGTTCCGCGTCGAGCGGCCTTTCGCCAATACCGATCCGGCAGACCGGATCTTCAAGATCAGTGGCGACCAGGTCAATGAAGGTCTGGAGCTGTCTGCCATCGGTGAGGTCTTCCAGGGCCTGACGGTCTACGGTGGCGTGACGTTCCTGGATGCTCGCATGCAGGACACACCGCTGCTGACGACCAACGACAAGCGGTACGTCGGCGCGGCAAAGGTGAAAGGCAATCTGCTGCTCGAATATCAGATACCGGCGATTCCGGGTCTGGTGACTTCAGTGAACTATCAGTTCTCCGGCCGGCGCGCCGCCAATGACACCAATTCGCAGTTCGCGCCGGGTTACAACCTCTTCGATCTCGGACTGCGTTACGACATGACGGTCCGCGACACACCGGTGGCCCTGCGCTTGGCGGTCAACAACATCACCGATCGCCACTACTGGTCGACGCTTGCCCCCAGCAACATCACCGGCACCAACACCGGCAATCTGCTGGCGCATCTGGGAACGCCTCGCACGGTGCTGGCGTCGGTCAGCGTCGACTTCTGACGCAGGCGGCCGGCCCGTTTACTGCGGACCGGCCTCGAGCGCTGCAAGAACCTGCGCTAGTGGGGCGGCGCAGCGAAGTACCTGCGCGGCCACGGCTTGCGTATCGTTGAGATCGACAACAGGTGGATGCGCGCCGGTCACTGGTGCGTCTGTGGCAACGGCCAGTATCTGTGCATCGTCCCCGTACAACGGCGCTTTTCCGATCGACGGACGATAGACCTCGAGCTTGGGATGCCGCTCGCGCTTGAAGCTTTCCACCAACACCAGATCGCAGGGCGTCACGCGCCGCAGCAGTTGCGCCAGCGTGGCCTCTTCGGCATCTCCCAGCTCATGCATCTGCACCCAGCGCCGCGCCGAGCTGACGATCACCTCGCTGGCACCGGCCTTGCGGTGTTCGTAGGAATCCTTGCCGGGGATATCCACATCGAAATCATGGTGTGCATGCTTGAGCGTGGCGATGCGCAGGCCGCGTTGCACGAGCACGGGGATCAGCCGGATGAGCAGGGTGGTCTTGCCGGAACCGCTCCAGCCGGTAATTCCAAGCACGCGTGGGTCTTGCATCGCCGAACTTATATAGTGACCCCTGATGCAAGCCAAGAACTCTGTGGTGGGGATGGTGATCGCCGGCGGGCGTTCGCTGCGTTTCGGCGGCGAAAAGGCCGTGGCGCTGTTTGCGGAACGACCAATGCTGCTATGGGCAGCAGCACGCCTCGCGCGCGCCTGTTCGACCGTTGCGGTCAATGCGCGGCCTGGGACACAGACGGCCGCACTGGCACACACCGAAGGGATGCCGCTGTTGCATGACGCGCCGGGCGATCCGGATGGGCCGCTCTCTGGCATCAAGGCGGGCCTTGCCTGGGCGAGAGGTCTGGGCGCGCAGGCGCTGGCGGTCAGTCCCTGTGATGCGCCACTGCTGCCAGACGACCTGTATCTTCAGCTGCTGACTTCAGGAGGCAGCGGAGCGGCAATGGCAGAGACGGCAGAGGGACGCCAGCCTCTGTGTTCGGTCTGGCCTGTCGCGGCGCTGGAGGCCGTATCAGCGGCCCTTGCCGGCGGAGTTCACCCGCCGACGTGGCGGATGCTGGAACAAATCGGCGCTGTGAAGGTTCGCTTCGATCCGCCGGAAGACTTCGCCAATCTCAATACCCGCGAAGACCTGCAGCGGTTCGAGGCGCTGCGCAAGTCAGCAAACTACCAGGAATAGAAATCCGCCACGAAGCCGGCAGCGTAGCCTTCGGGCGCGGGTGGCAGCTCGACGAAACCGTCTGTTCCGGCCAATGCGAGGAAGTCACCTGAACCACTCGGCGGCCGAATGCTGGCGCTGGCCAGGACGGCAGCATCGGGACACCGCCTCACGGGCATGAAGTAGGCCATCTTGCGGCCGTTCATCGACTCCTGGATGGTCACGCGCTCCAGCGGCGGCGGCTGCCACGACATGGCCGTGCGCAGGGCAGGCAACACATACCGTACGAGACAGATCAGCGTGGAGACCGGATTGCCAGGCAGGCCGAACACCAGCTGTCCGCGTGGCCCTGCACCGAACCACATCGGGCGCCCCGGCCGCTGTGCAACCTGGTAAAAAACTTCCTCGACGCCCAGTGCCTTCAACGTAGTGGGCACGAAGTCGAACTTGCCCTTGGATACACCGCCGCTGAGCACCAGCACGTCGTGCGAATCGAGAAGCTCGCGCAGGCGATTGCGCATCAGTGCCTCATCGTCGCGCAGGTGTTCGTCATGAACACTGGCAAAGCCATGAGTCTCCAGAGCCGCCACGACGCCATAGGCATTCGAGCGTCGCACCTGGTGATCTGCGATGGGCTGGCCGGGCTCGATGAGTTCATCGCCGGTGGAAATCACCATGACGCGCGGCTGCCGGCTGACTTCAATCTCGGCGAGGCCGGCTGACGCAACTACCGCAATCTCTGCAGCGCCAAGCCTTGTGCCCGAGGTCAGCATGGGCACGCCCGGCTGGCTGTCAGAGCCCCGGCGCTGCACATTGCGCCAAGGGTCGGCGGCGGCCTCTGGCTTGAGTGTCAGCGTGCCATCGACGAGGTCGTATTCTTCGAGCGGTATGACGCAATCGGTACCCGGGGGCAGCACGGCACCCGTCATGATCTCGATGGCCATTCCGGGTGCCGCGAGCTGCAGTGGAACGGCGCCCGCGGCCTGCGTGGCCTGAATGCGGAACTGCCGCCGGCCCCCGAGAAACTCGGCGCTCGCGACGGCCACACCGTCCATGCAAACGCGATCGAAGGGCGGGTTGTCGCGCTCGGCTTCCACGTTCTGACGCAGGATGCGCCCCACGCAGGCGCGCAGCGCACGACGCTCCGCGGGCAATGGTGTGATATGCGAGCGGATGACCTGCTCGGCTTCCGCAGGCGTCAGCGCCTTGCTCAGACTGTCAGCTCCTCGGTGCGACTGTATCCCGGCACTGCCGCAGTGTTGCCGCCCTTGGAGACTGCTACAGCGCAGTACTTGAATTCGGGAATCTTTCCGAACGGGTCCAGTGCCGCATTGGTCAGGGAATTGGCTGCCGCTTCGTAGTACGCGAACGGGATGAACACGGTGCCATCCGGCGTGCCGTCGTCGCGGCGAATCGCGATGGCCACCTCACCGCGGCGCGAACGCACGGTGATAGTGTCTCCCGGATCGAGTCCGAGTTTGCGCAGTTCACCGCCATTCATCGACGCCGTCGCGATGGGCTCGATGGCGTCGAGCACAGCGGCGCGGCGCGTCATGCTGCCCGTGTGCCAGTGCTCCAGCTGCCGCCCTGTAATGAGCACGAAGGGATAATCCACATCCGGCCGCTCATTGGCGGGAATGATGTCCGCAGGAACCAGCTTCACGCGCCCATCGGCGGTGGGGAAGTTTTCGATGAACACCGTCGGTTGACCCGGGTCGCTGTCGCTCAGGCAGGGATAGGTCACGCTGGAGTCGTTCATGAGACGCTCCCAGCTGATGCCACCGATGGCTTCCTTCATGGCCTGGCGCATCTCTTCATATACGGCAGCTACGCCACTCTCCGGTCCCTGATAGTTCCAGGACAAGCCGACGCGCCGGGCGAGTTCCTGGATGATCCACAGGTCCGGGCGCGCATCGCCGGGCGGATCCAGCGCGCGGCGACCCATCTGCACCATGCGGTCGGTGTTGGTGACCGTGCCGGTCTTTTCGGGCCAGGCCGTGGCAGGCAGCACCACATCGGCATACCAGGCGGTTTCGGTCAGGAAGATGTCCTGCACGACCAGGTGATCGAGGGCGCACAGGGCCTCGCGCGCGTGATTCAAGTCCGGATCGCTCATGGCCGGGTTCTCGCCCATGATGTACATGCCACGGATCTTGTGCGGATCGGAGTCGTCGACCAGGCACTTGTCCATGATCTCGACCACCGTATATCCGGGCTTGTTGTCCAGCTTGGTGTCCCAGAATTTCTCGAAGCGGGCATGCGCTTCCGGATTGCTCACGCGCAGATAGTTCGGGAACATCATCGGAATCAGGCCGGCGTCGCTGGCGCCCTGCACGTTGTTCTGGCCGCGCAGCGGATGCAGGCCGCTGCCGGGCTTGCCGATCTGGCCGGTGACGCTTACGAGGGCGATCAGGCAGCGCGCATTGTCGGTGCCATGCACATGCTGGCTGATGCCCATGCCCCACAGGATCATCGCGGCCTTCGCTTTGGCGAACTCGCGTGCAACTTCGCGGATGGTCTCGGCGGGGATGCCACAGATGGGCGCCATCGCTTCGGCGCTGTAGCCCTGCACGTTTTCTTTCAGCGCCTCGAAATTGTTCGAGCGATCGCGGATGAACGCCTCGTTCACCAGACCTTCTTCGATCACCGTGTGGATCAGCGCATTGAGCAGCGCCACATCGGTATCGGCGCGAAACTGCAGCGTGCGCCAGGCATAACGGCCGATGTCGGTGATGCGCGGATCGGCGAGCACGATCTTCGTGCCGCGCTTGGCGGCGTTCTTCATCCAGGTGGCAGCCACTGGATGATTGGCGGTGGGGTTGGACCCGATGACCAGGATCAGATCGGAATTCTCGACATCGCCAACCTGGTTGCTCACTGCAGCCGAACCGACGCCCTCGAGCAGTGCCGCGACGCTCGATGCATGGCACAGGCGTGTGCAGTGATCGACGTTGTTGCTGCCAAAGCCAGTGCGGACCAGCTTCTGGAAGAGATAGGCCTCTTCATTGCTGCCCTTGGCGGAGCCGAAGCCCGCCAGTGTCTTCAGGCCATGCGTATCACGCAGGCTCTTGAGTTTGCCGCCAGCCAGATCGAGCGCCTCTTCCCAAGTTGCCTCGCGGAACACATCGCGCCATTTGGCGGGATCGCCGACTTCTTCGGAATGTTTGGGCACGCCCGCTTTGCGGATGAGTGGCTTGGTCAGTCGTTGCGGATGATGGACATAGTCGAATCCGAAGCGCCCCTTCACGCACAGGCGATTGTGATTCGCGGGGCCGTCGCGGCCGTCCACGCTGACAATCTCGCCGTCCTTGACGTTGTAGGTGAGCAGGCAGCCCACACCACAGAAGGGACAAACCGAATCGACCTTCTTGTCGACCACCTGCGGTCCCATCAGCGTCTTGGGCATCAGCGCGCCGGTGGGGCAGGCCTGCACGCATTCGCCGCAAGCCACGCAGGTGGAGTCGCCCATGCCATCGGCCAGATCGAACACGATGGCGCTGTGACCGCCGCGGAAGGCGTAGCCGATCACGTCGTTGACCTGCTCTTCACGGCAGGCGCGCACGCAGCGGTTGCGCTGGATGCAGGATTCGAGATTCACGGCCATGGCCGGATGCGAAAGGTCACAGGGCGGCTGCTCGCGCGTCAGCGCCTTCAGTTCCGGGCGTACCGTCACGCCGAGGCGCGCGGCCCAGTCTGAGAGCTCACCATGCTGGCGGGTGGCGTCGTCGCCGATCCACTTGTGGCCCTGCTCGGGCATGTCGGAGAGCAACATCTCCACGACCAGCTTTTGGCTCTTCTGCGCCCGCTCGCTGGTGCTCTTGACCTTCATGCCTGGCGTCACGGCGCGGCAGCAGGAGGGCGCCAGGGTACGTTCGCCGTCGATCTCGACCACGCAGGCGCGACAGTTGCCATCGGGGCGGTAGCCAGGCGTGTAACACAGGCGTGGGATGACCGTGCCTTCGCGTTCGGCCGCTTGCAGGATGGTTTCGCCTTCCAGGGCGTGGATCTTGCGGCCGTCGAGTTCGAACTCGACGGTGGCGGGTTTCATCACCTGATCTTCCGCAGCGCTCATGTCAGACCTCTTCCGGAAAATACTTCTGCACGCAACGCACGGGATTCGGCGCCGCCTGGCCCAGGCCGCAGATGGAGGCGTCGATCATGACCTGGTTCAGGTCTTCCAGCGTCTTGTTGTCCCACTTGCGGGCCTGCATGAGTTGCGCAGCCTTGCCCGTGCCCACACGACAAGGTGTGCACTGGCCGCAGCTCTCGTGTTCGAAGAAACGCATCATGTTCAGCGCCGCGTCGCGCGCCTTGTCGGCCTTCGACAGCACAATGACGGCCGCCGATCCGATGAAGCAGCCATGCGGCTGCAAGGTGTCGAAGTCGAGCGGGATGTCGGCCATACTGGCCGGCAGGATGCCGCCGGATGCGCCGCCAGGCAGGTAGGCATACAGCTCGTGACCTTCCTGCATGCCGCCGCAGAACTCATCGACCAGTTCACGCAGCGTTACGCCGGCGGGCGCGAGCTTGACGCCCGGCTCCTTCACGCGGCCGCTCACGCTGTAGGAACGCAGACCCTTGCGGCCATTGCGCCCGAAGCTGCTGAACCAGGCCGGGCCGCGTTCGACGATGTCGCGCACCCAGTACAGGGTTTCAAAATTGTGCTCGAGCGTTGGACGGCCGAAGAGGCCGATCTGCGCGATATAGGGTGGTCGCATGCGCGGTTCGCCGCGCTTGCCCTCGATGCTCTCGATCATCGCGGACTCTTCGCCGCAGATGTACGCGCCGGCGCCGCGGCGAAGTTCGATGAGTGGCAGAGGGAAGGGCGGATCGGCCCGGAGCCGTTCCAGTTCGCGTTCCAGGATGGCGCGACAGCCGTGATATTCATCACGCAGGTAGATGTAGCAGGCCTCCGTGCCCACCACCTTCGCGGCGATGAGCAGACCCTCGAGAAAGCGGTGCGGATCGCGTTCGAGGTAGGTACGGTCCTTGAACGTCCCGGGTTCGCCCTCGTCGATGTTCACCGCCATGAGACGCGGTGCCGGCTGCTGGCGCACGATGCCCCACTTGCGCCCGGCAGGAAATCCGGCGCCGCCCAGCCCGCGCAGGCCCGAGTCGGACATGGCCTTGATGACGTCGTCGGGGGAGAGTGCGTCCTGCATCACGCGCGCGGCCAGCTGGTAGCCGCCCTTGTCGCGGTAGGCCTTCAGACCCACGTAGGCCGGAGAGACTTCCTGCGGCGAGCGGGTGATGGCGGCAGGGCCGACCGCCGCTGCATCGAATGCAGCGTCATCGGGCGGAACCGGGTGCGCGCTCGCACCGTGCTCGACTGCGGCGTGCACGTGCTGCGCATCCGCGTGGGCGACGGGCGCCTGGCCGATCACCACCACGGGTGCCTGCTCGCAGCGGCCGACGCACGGCGCTGGGATCACCTTCACATCGCCGCCGAGCAGCGATGGCAGTCGGGCGAGGAGGGCCTGTGCGCCACGCAGCTCGCAGGACAGGCCGTCGCAGACGCGGACGGTAAGGCGCGCGGGCTCCTGGCCATCACGCAGCACTTCGAAATGATGATAGAAGGTCGCGACTTCGAACACCTCGGCCATGGGCACGTTCATCTGGCGGGACAGCGCGACCAGATGGCGATCATGCAGGGCTCTGTAGGTGTCGTTGAGCTTGTGCAGGTTCTCGATCAGCAGGTCACGGCGATGGGGGCCGGGCCCTATGAGCGTCTGAACTTCGGCCATCGACACATGGTCAGGCTGCCGGCCCTTGAGCTGGCTCTTCTTGCGCAGGCGACCACGCATCTGGTCGACGGAGATGGCAGCAACGGTGGTATCGCGGCGTTCGGCTTGGGTTGTCATTCGGTGCTTGTGTGGGAGCGCTCGGGACGCTGCGTTGTGGGGCACAATAATCAAGGAATAATATCACGCGGGTCCTCCCCATCAGAATGCGCCGCTGTCCACAAAAACCATGACGCCGACAGCAATTAACGTGTGCAGATGACGATACGGCGCATTCTGGTGCTCGGTGGAGGCGATGTGGGCTCGGCCGTCGCGCACCGGCTGTTCCGGCTGGGACTGAATGTGCTCGTCAGCGAACGCGCGGGCTCCACGCATGCGCGGCGCGGCATGGCCTTCACTGACGCGTTGTTCGAGGGCCGTGCGGTCCTCGACGGCGTTGCGGCCAGCTGGCAGACAGACATCGAGGCCGTGCAGCAATGCTGGCAGCGGCGCGACGCAGTGCCAATCGTCACGCTTCCCGAGACCCTCATCTGTGCGGCGTTGGTCTTCGATGTTGTGGTTGAAGCCACCATGCGAAGAAATCAACCGCAACCTGATCTGCGCGCACTGGCGCCGCTGACCATCGGCCTCGGGCCGGGTTACGTGCCACAGCAGAACTGTCACGTCGCAGTCGAGACGCAGTGGGGAGCCGCGATGGGAGAGGTGCTGCGTGAACGGCCAGCCGCCCCGCGCAGTGGTGGTCCATATGCGCTGGGAGGCGCGGGTCGTGAACGATTTGCGATCGCGCCAGAAGCCGGGACCTGGCACACGGCCAGGCGGCTGGGCCAGGCTGTGGCGCAGGGCGATGAGCTGGGCCGCGTTGGTGCGCATGCGATTCGCGCACCGCTGCCCGGATACCTGCGCGGTGTCGCGCACGATGGTGTCGAAGTGCGGGCAGGTCAACGCATTGCCGAAGTAGATCCGCGCGACGAGCCGCAGATCTTCGGGCTGGGCGAACGGCCTCAGGCCATCGCCGCCGGGGTCGTTGAAGCGCTGGGCCTTGCCGCAACTGCAGAGCGGGCTCCGTGATGCCGGAACAGACCTCGGCGCTGCAGCTGGTGTTGAGCGGGGATCCAGCGCTCTATGCCATCGTGCGTTTGTCGCTGGCCGTGAGCTTTGGTGCGACGCTGCTAGCCGCACTGTTGGGCGCGCCGCTTGGTGCACTGATCGCACTGAGCCGCTTTCACGGCAGGCACGTAATCGTCGTCGCGCTGAATGCACTGATGGGACTTCCGCCGGTGGTCGTCGGTCTTACCGTGTATCTGCTGTTGTCACGCTCCGGACCGCTTGGCGAGTTCGGACTGTTGTTCACGCCGGCCGCGATGGTGATTACGCAGACTGTGCTGGTGCTTCCCATCATCGCAGCGCTGACGCGGCAAACCATCGAAGATCTGTGGCTGGAATACCGTGACGAGTTTGCTGCCATGGGGGTTGGGCGCCTGCAGCGCATTCGTACGCTGCTGTGGGATGCGCGCTTCTCGCTGGTCACGACCTTGCTTGCCGGATTCGGGCGTGCGGCCGCGGAGGTGGGTTCCATCATCATCGTCGGCGGCAACATCGAAGGTTTCACGCGCACGATGACCACTACTATCGCGCTGGAGACTTCCAAGGGAAATCTGCCGCTGGCCATGGGTCTTGGCATGTTGCTGCTCGGCATTGTGCTGGCGGTGAATATCGCCGCCTGGGCGGTGAAGTATTTTGGAGCGCGGTTCGAGCAATGAATGCCGTAGCAGCGCCCTTGCCACTTTCAGACCTGCCGCTCGTGTTCGACCAAGTGGCGGTACGCGTG